>NZ_JBMFRG010000040.1:0-19088 GCF_049968175.1 Dissulfurimicrobium sp. | reverse complement strand
CTGTATGGTCTTTTCGCCATCTCCGTATTTAAATGTAAGGTCGCCCTGGTATGCACTCGCCAGTGCCTCACCTAGACGTCTTGCGATATGTATCCCGGTGGTTGTTATGACCGCCTGTTCTTTTTCGTCGGTTACGAGCATAATCCTCTCCATCGGGTGTTCGTTTTTCTCGATCTTCTCTTCATTTTTAAAGAGATTTAATATCTCATTCCTGTGGTCTTTATAAAAATCCCCACGGATATACATCACGCCTGCGGGATAGTTGTCTTTGATGCGTTGGCATGCCGGGCAGATCGTCTTGTTTGCATCGGCTGGGGCCTCTTTCCATGTCCATCGTCCACCGATGAAAAGAGCGCCGCACTTGGTGCATACAGTAGGCTCAGGCCATTTTCCCCACTCCTTATAAGTATCGTGGCGCTTTTCTTGAATCAGCCTGTCGCGTCTTCCATATTGGCCCTTGTCCATCCTTACCTCCTGATTTTGTTTTGGAGACTGAATATCTTAGATTTTAAGATAGTTATGGCTTTGCCACAGTCAAGGCGCATGCAGGTCTTCTGTATCTGTAAAGGTTGCAATTTCCGGAATATTGGTTTATGTGAATGTTATCTGGGTTTGGTACGGCCATCAGTCCTTTTTTGTCGCAAGATATATTTTTTTATTTTCGCAGCACTGCTACGCCTTAAATTTAAAGATCGTTTTAATGGAGTCCTTATGAAGATGTTTATAAAAAAATTAGCATCATTATTATTTTACTGTTTTTTAATTTCTGGCTGTGCCGCATCTGTCCAGGAAAAGGCGCCTGATTATGCGACCCCCGCCATAAATCCAGTAAATCCTGGTCCGGCGTTTGAGACCCCCAAGGAGACTGCGGTGGCCATGCAGAAAGGACCTGATTTGACTGAGAAAGGATATTCCAAGATCCAAGGGCGTGCGGTAGAGGATCCCAAGGAACTCCTTGATTCATCCATGCATTTTTTTAGGGAGGCACAAGAAAAATGGAAACAGGGGGGGTCAGAAGAGGCGTTGGACCTGCTCGATAAGGCATATATCGCTGCCGCCAAGGTAGATACAGGCGGAGACAAGGGACTTGAAAAGAAAAAGGAAGACATGAGGCTTATGATCTCGAAAAAGATACAGGAGATAAACGCCTCGAAATGCAAAACCATAAACGGCTCGAATTGCGCCATCCCTATCACAATGAATGAAGATGTGCAGCGCGAGATAAATTTGTTGCTCGGTCCTCAGAGGAAATGGTTTATAAGGGCCTATAAGCGCTCAGGAAAGTTTCGTGAAGAGATCGTCAAGGCCTGCAAGGAAGCCGGTCTCCCTGAGGAGTTATCGTGGTTACCTTTGATAGAGAGCGGGTTCAATGCGAGGGCGGTTTCAAGGGCCCATGCCGCTGGTTTGTGGCAGCTCATCCCTTCAACCGGCACTAAATTCGGTCTCAAGAGGGATGAATGGATAGATGAACGCATGGATCCCGAAAAATCCACACAGGCGGCCATAACCTATTTGAAGAGCCTGCACGACATGTTCGGTGATTGGACAACCGCCCTTGCGGCCTATAATTGCGGCGAAGGAACGGTTGCAAAGACCATTAGAGAGCAAAAGATCAGTTATCTCGATAACTTCTGGGACTTGTATAAGCGTTTGCCAAAGGAGAGTGCAAGTTTTGTCCCGAGGTTTCTTGCAGTTTTAGAGCTGGTAAAACATCCTGAAAAATACAATCTCGATCTAAACGAACCGGATGAACCGCTGCCAACCGAGGAGGTCTTACTCGACAAGCAGGTGCATCTAAAGTCGCTTGCAGAGAAGTTAGGGGTGTACTACAAGGAACTTGTAGAACTAAATCCGGAATTGAGACGGGATGTTACTCCAGATACCACATTTAAGCTTAAGGTGCCGTATGGCAAGGCGGATGAGCTCTTGGCCGAGATCAGCGATATACAGAGGTGGTCGCCGCCCCCTGACCCTCCAAGACCGTCTCATGCAAAGAAGACCAATGGGAGGCGCCTTGAACGCGGCAGAAAGGGCGAGAAGAAGGCCGGCGCGGGATTGAAGGTGTATTATGCCTCTTCTAAATATAAGAAAAACAAGGCTGCCGCAGTTAAGCATGAAAGGAGGCGTGAAGCGGCGGTCGTCCGGAAGCACATGCAGAGAAGGGGCCATAAAGCCGGCACAGCCGTCGTTGAGAGGGTCCATCATGAAGGCGTAAAATCCTTAAAAGAGGCCAAAGTCGTAAAAAGGGAAAAAATATCGGCGCGCGGCAATAGACAGGATAAAGGACATGCCCAAGGATATAGACATGTATATAAAAATCCGAGGGGCGATCGAAATGAAAAAAAATCTTCCCATGCCCTGGATAACAAGGGGCGCCATGCAACAAAAAAAGACTCTTAACGCCTATCCTCTGCGGAAAAAATCCAGCCATCCAATATCTCTTTCGGTCTTTGCCCTCGTGTTCTTGCTGAATTCATGTACGCCCCAGCCTGTCTTCAATTCCTTTGGGACAACAAGATCCCTTGCGCCGCATATCGAGGTATATCTAAAGCCGGCCGGGCATATCTGCATGGCAACTAAACGGATACTCATGGCCAAGATTAAGCCGCCATCAAATCAAGGCGAGGCCTCTTATCTTGCAATGACCAGGCTTTTAGAGGACGTTTTTTTGAAATCGCGCCTGTTTGCAGAGATGGAGCTGGCCGACGATCCCAATCTGCCGATTGAAAGGCTGATAGACCTTGGCGCTGCTAAGAGATTTGATTATATAATGCTTGCCAACGCCTCTGTCTTTTATCCATCAGGCGACTCGAGGGGCAAGGTCGGTCTGGACGTTAAATTTATAGATACCAGCACCAGTTTTGTCGTTTGGCACCTCTATGGAGAGGTCGATCTCCTGCCAAGGCCGGCTGATCAGGGCATATTTTCCATTTTTTATCAGCGGCCATTCAAAAAGGCCCAGGATCCTGCCCAAGGGCTTGTGGTGATAGCAAAGGCCATGACAGATGAGATGATGAAGATGGAGCCGTCTGCCCAGGCGGTTGTCAATTTCAAGCCTTGATTTCCACGCATTGTCGAATTCCTAATATACATCCAACAGCCGCTGCTTGCATGGTGCAGCTGGCTCTATACCAATAGGCCGGTATAGGAATACAGGCCAATTAGCCCTCGCCTTTAGTTCTAATATGGCACGTCGCAGCCTCCTGGGATCATGCCTCTCACCGATGAGTGGAGAGACATAGACGGTCCCCTTTGGGGCCTTTCGGTGTGCATTCCTGAGATGTCGAGACATTTTTTCATAGTGTCCTGGAGGTAGATTATCTCCAAATATAAAATTGAGGTCTATCTCTATCTTTCTCGATGTTCGGTTTATGTAGGCAGCCGTTTCGATTGCCGCCATGGCATCTTTTGTGTCGATTGGTTTTCCGATCATATCCAAGGTCTCCTGATCAATTGATTCAATACCAACATTGATATGTATATGAGAATATGGTAGGGAGTCTATCTGTCTCCAAAAGACATTGGTTGCGTTCAAAAAGGCCTTTACGTCTCCAAAGAGAAAGATATGTGTGGCGTCATGGTATGTGCCTGCTAGATTGAGTTCTTTGTAAACGATTTCCGCTGCGTCGATAACCAAGTCTCCGGCCAGGAGGGCGTCGTTTTGGCCTAGGAATACCGAGCTGTAATTGATGATGTCCCTGTTGTAAAAGTCTCTCAACCGTTTTGCCTGAACCTTTATATCCTCAATCTTTCTGATCTTGTATGTTTTGGCGGTCTTGAAGCGGCAAAAGGCGCATCTATACAGGCAGCCGTCTGATATCAGGATCGGGATTACATCATAATCTACAAGCATTGTTTCGGGGGGCAGTACAGGCACTGTCCCACCGAGTATCTCAAAGAAGGTCTTTGACCTTTCGCGAAGCGCATCCATGCCATTCCGTGCGACTGCACCCAGCAGATCTCTTGCCCCATCATCGGCATGCCTGATACATTTTGAAGCATATTCTGTAAGTTCATCCCAGGCGGTTATTGCCATCGAGATCCATGGAAAATTGAATGGATCTTCCATGGTAAATGGTGTTGATGGGTCAGTGGATGAGATTGGAAGATAGTAGCGCCCCGTCAGTGCATAGATGTCATCATATGTGGATGGATGATAAAAGATCCAGTTGTTGCACTCCAGCCTTTTGATGCGTGCAAAAGGTTCCGGCCATAGCCTATGGTCTTCTGAATAGATGTACCTTACGCGTCCGTTTAGGTCACAGTCGAATCGATATCCCTTGAAGATCAGTCTTGAAGAGACGCCATAGCGGACCGGATAGGATAAGGCTGCATAGTCCTTTCTGCCTCGTTCTTCAAGAAAGATGGAGATTTCTTTGAATGCGAAATCATCCCTCATGACATTTCATAATGATGCCTGATGCCAGCCTGCCACATGATTCTTTGAACCGATTCGGATCAAAACACCATCTGCCATACCAAGGCCTAGATCGTCACCCAGCGGAGATTTAGAACCGCCGTTTCATGAAGTCTTCTATACGGTCATATGCCTTATGGAGTATCTCCTCTTGCGGCAGGAATACCAGCCGAAAATGAGGCGATTTCGGCAGGGGGCCAAAGCCGCTTCCATGAACCACGACTACGCCTGTCTCACGGATTAGATCTTTTACAAATTCGGCGTCGTTTACATCTACTTCAAGCCTTGGAAAGGCATAAAAGGCGCCGTTCGGTCTCTGACAGGAGATGCCGGGTATGGAATTTAATCTTTCTACAGTGATATCGCGGCGTCTTTTCAATTTTTCTATGGTGGAGTCGATATGGAAAAGTGTTCCATTCAAGGCCACAGGTATTGCAAACTGCTTTGGATGGGAGGCGCAGAGCCTGGCCCTCGCCAGTTTTTTCATGCCCTCCGTGTAATCGCGGATCAGATCCGGGACGCCGCTTATGATCGCCCAGCCTACTCGAAAGCCAGGGGCGAGATATGATTTTGAGAGCCCGTTGAAGGTTACAATCGGTACCTCGTGATCAAGGGCGGCCATGTTTACATGGGACTGACCGTTCAAGATGAGTTTGTCATAGATCTCATCGTTCAATATCACGAGATTGTGACGCCTGGCGATCTCTATAATGGCCTGCAATATCTCTTTGCTGTAAACTGCTCCTGTCGGGTTGTTGGGGTTTATGACCACTATGGCCTTTGTCTTTTTGTCTATCTGGCTTTCGATGTGATCGATGTCAGGTTCCCAGCCGTTTTTTTCGTCAAGGCTGTAGGCCCTAGGTTCTCCCATTAGTCTGGCGAGCAGGGCATTATAGAGCGGATAGCCAGGGGACGGGACAAGGACGTTTTCACCTCTGTTTACAAGGGCCGACAGTGCAAAGTCTATGGCCTCACTAGCCCCTGTCGTTATCAATATTTCATACGGCTTGATGCCTTTTTTTATGGTGTCTTCCCTTATGGCCTCTATCGCTTCCGGCACACCCTCCGATGCCGAATATCCAGTGTAACCATCCTTCATGGCCTTGTAGGCCGCTTCTATTAGATGGTCAGGGGTTTTAAAGTCAAAGAGTACCGGATCTCCTATGTTTAAATATATCAAGTCGCCGCCGGCCCTTTTTCTCTCTTCAGCTGTACACAATATGTCCCTTATGGCATATGCGATCTTTTTTGTGCGCCTTGATGGGGCGATCTTTTTTAGGTTGTACATATATTGTCGTTCCTTAAAAATATTTAGCTGAACCCTCTGGATAATAGATGGTTCAATTTGATGAATTCACCTTTTGGATCCTGTTGTCAATGGGGATGAGCTGTGTGTTTGTTATTTATGAGGTCCCGGCACGGCCATGATGATCCTTATTTAGATAAAAATTGAGCCATGACGAGGTTTTATGCAAAGACCAGTCCCTTGGGGGCAATATCCAGTCGTTGCGCCCCTTCGGTGTCTTTGCCTTTTGACCAAGGCCGCTTGTCAGTCGCTCATGGATTCTTACGTAAAGGCAGCGTTTCTTGCCCGGCCAGACCTCACACCATCCGTTCCGACTGCCGCCGCACGGACCATTCGTCAGAAATTTGGCGCATTGGGACTGTGGACATATAAATGCCATTTCGTCAAGGGTGCAGTCGCCGCATTCCTGGCACTCGTATACCGCGGATTTTATGGTATACTCTAGGTGGCTAAACAGCTCTTTGAGCCCTGCGTTTTTATCTATATGCCCCATCAGCCTTTTAATTGGTTCAAAGAGAGCACCATGTGGGTCAAAGGCCAACTTGTGGACGATGCCACTGAACCAGAAGGATATGGCATCTTTTAAGGTGATCCTTTGGCCTTCAGCATATTCGTTTGGTTCAAGGGAGTTGAGGCCAGTTTCTCGGTCTTCTTTAAAATACCACCACTCCCATTCCTCAGGGAAGAGGAATTCGGCTACAAACTCGGTCCATCGGTTGGAGATTTCCTCCGCCCTTTTTATCAACCAGGCTATGTGTTCATATCTTAGCTGCGGTCCGCTTAAATGGACCCCATCGTAGCCGATCCCCTTCAGCACGGCTGTAAGTCTCGCCCCGCGTTCGAGTCTGGCCTGAAGGCCGTGGTCATGGGCCTCTGCCTCAACCTCGATCCTGTCGAGGAGGCGTTTAGGCATGGTGCAGCCTGGCACGTCACCGTTATAAAAGATGCGCGAAAGCCTCACCGTCGGGATGAAGACGGTGCCTAAAAGGAGTGGCGGCCTTTCAGGTCTTATTTTTTGCACAGCCATATCCATGAATTTTTTCAATTCGTCGTATTTTCTTGCGTCGAAACCCATCTGACTTACGACGAAGTCGGGGCCGAGCGAGAGTTTTTTTACAAGTTTTTGATACTGCGGTATGATCTCCGCGTTCAGGCGTTTGAAGGGCGATACAACGCAGCCTGTCTTAAAACCCGTCGGCGGCAGCCTTATCCCGCCACCTGGCACCCGCTGGTCAAGGAACATCCCCGAATTCATCTCGTTTATCATCATGAGCGTCTGGACGGAGTCCATATCAAAGACTGGCTTGGCGTTTCCATCGAAACCGAATCTCGGATAGTCACCCGTCACGACCAATAGATTCCTGAGCCCGAGCCGGTCGAGCTCAAAGAGTTCGCTCTCCATGAGGTTTCTATTCTTATCCTTGCACGAGAAGTGTATGATGGGTTCGATCCCGAGGGCCTTGACCTCCTGTCCCAGGACCTTGGGAGACAGGGCCGGGTGCCCGCCTGCGTTGTCTGTGATGGATAAGGCCGAGATCCTGCCGTCCGCCGCCGCCTCTTTTGCAAAAAGGAGTATATCGTCCACAGCCTTTCCGCTGGATGCCCTGGCCGGGACGAGCTCGAATGTGATCTTGAAATCCCGCTTCATCTCCTTAATTTCCGTTTGTCTCCAACCCTAATTGTGATCTTCTGATTATCCAGGTATTCAAGGAGCGGGATAATGAATTTTCTGGAGAGCCCATGTGTCATGTCACGGAAGTCGCCAACAGCCATCTCGCCGTTTTTTTTCAGAAAGGACGTGACCAGATCTACCACCTTATTAAGCGCATCCCTGTGATAATAAAGGTCTTCCTTGATGCGTACCAGCACGCCTTCTGCTACGAGGAGGTCGAAGATGTTCGATGCGGTTTTTTTGTCAGGCGAGACTATCGTTACCGCATCTTCCCTTGACGGTGGTTCAAGGCCTGATTTTCTAAACAATTCTTCGAGGTTTCGTCTAGTCGATATCTCCTCTTCGCCGAGTGACACCTTGTGTGTTGAAAGCCGCAGCAGATCTTTTTCTTGTATGAGATCGCCGGAATTTACAAGATCGGTGAGTAGTTTTTGAAACAGCCGCCCACCGCTGGGACTATGCAGGAAGATGCGAGACCTCACCTCTTCTTTGGCTATCCCCTTGCTCAGTGGATTTTCTTTGTGATACTCGGTTGCAAAGTCTAAGATCTTTTTCTTTAATGCCCTGTATATATTGCCATCTATCGCCCTTTTTTCATCAGTGTCGATGCGCACAGCCTTGCCCTTGGAAAAGAGGCTGTCGAGCGTCTGCTCAAGTATTTCCCCATATACGCCGCTCCTCATGGCCAGTTCGGCCTGCGTAAGCCCCCTCTGGCCTGCTTGTTCGAGGTGATAAATGATCAGGTCGTTCGGTTCCAGCCTGCTCAATATTTCAAGCCCTTTCCACAGTTCAGGTCGTGATCTCTTTCTTCTCCTCGGCATTGGGTTTAAGATTATACCGCCTCCTATGGTCCTGATAGGTGAATAGCTCCTTATCACATAACGGTCTCCAGGCAGTACGGCCGCGGGTTTGTCTAACTTGATCTGGATGAAGGTCTCGCGACCGGGTTCTATCTCGTCTTCCTGCATGATCACCCTGCCTGTAATCTCTACAGTCCCTGTATGGAATCTTACAGGGCTTCGATATTTAAGCGGGCGTCCAGCGCTTGACAGATACAGAAATTTCAGGTCCAGAAGATAGCTTGGATGGAGACTCCCTGCGGTTGCAACGACGTCACCCCGTTCGACCGCCTCCCTCTCTATTCCCTGCAGATTCAAGGCGGTTCTCATCCCTGCCGCGGCCTCGTCGCAAGGCGCATTGTGGATCTGGATACCCCTTATCTTCGTCTTAAGACCTTGGGGATAGATCACGGCCTCGTCCCCAACCCTTATCTTGCCTGAGATGGATGTCCCTGTCACCACTGTTCCAAAGCCTTTTATACTGAATACCCTGTCCACGGGCAGTCTGTACGGGCCCGACGGCGTCCTAGGCGGTATATCTGCTACGAGATCGCTGATGACAGTTATTAGTTCATGAATACCGTTATCCTTGGCATCGGATATAGATGAGACAGAAACTATGGGGGCTCCTTCAAGGAACGTTCCGACCAGAAACTCCCTTATATCTTCTTTTACAAGCTCAAGCCACTCCGGGTCCACCATGTCCTTCTTTGTGAGTACAACTAGACCCTTTTTGACCTCCAGAAGCTGACATATCTCCAGATGCTCCCTTGTCTGGGGCATTACACCCTCGTCGGCGGCAATGACCAGGGCTACGAGATCCATACCCATGGCCCCAGCCACCATGTTTTTTACGAAGCGTTCGTGCCCTGGGACATCAACCACACCAATCCTTTGGCCATTCGGCAGGTCAAGATAGGCAAAGCCGAGCTCTATGGTGATGCCTCGCCTCTTTTCTTCCTTGAGTCTGTCCGTGTCAATACCAGTCAGGGCCTTTACGAGCGTGGTCTTACCGTGGTCTATGTGCCCGGCGGTACCTAGTATTAAGGTCTTTTGCTGCATCCTGATCAGCTGATCTTCGCCCCCGGCGTAATAGATTGATCCGCTGGCGCGGTCAGATGGAGGCCTGCATCGTCTTTGGCCACAAGAAGCATGCCTTCTGACGTGATACCTTTAAGTTTTACTGGTTTGAGATTTGCAACTATAATAACCTTGCGCCCAATAAGCTCTTCAGGTTTGAAATGTCCTGCTATGCCGGCTACTATCGTTCGTTCTTCAGGGCAACGTACGACCAGCTTCAAGAGTTTGTCAGCCCCTGGAACTGCCTCTGCACCTGTTATCTCGGCGATCCTCAGATCGATCTTTTTGAAGAGATCGATCTCGATCAACTCGTCTCCTTCTTTTTTATTTGTCCAATCTGGTCCAGAAGACACGATCTTTCTCCTTTTATGCTCTTTTTCTTCTTCCAAATTTTTCTTTTTTGTCTCAAGCCTCGGGAACAGGGGGGCTATGTGTGATACTGCACGGCCCGGCGTCAGAACCCCCCATTTCTTTGCGTCTTCAAACCTGAGACCCGCCTTTGGATCCAGGCCGAGGCCTTTATGTATCTTTGCTGCCGATGACGGCATGACAGGGTATATCAGGATAGAAATTATGCGGATTGATTCGAGCAGTGCATATAGTATACCCTCGAGTTCTGTATGTCTGGAATGGTCCTTGGCAAGCTCCCATGGCGCGGCTGAGTCGATAGCCTTGTTTGCTGCGTTGACCATCCCCCAGGTCTTTTGAAGGGCCTTGTGCATCTCGAAGGCCTCCATTGCGGCTTCAAATTCCTGGACAAGACGCAACATAGCCTCTTTAAGTAGTGCGGCCTGACCGCCCACAAAAGATGGACAAGGGACCAGGCCATCTGTATATTTCAAGACCATGGCGAGGCTGCGGCTGACGAGATTGCCAAGATCGTTTGCAAGGTCTGCGTTTATCCTCGTTCTGATAGAATCTTCATTGAATGAGGCATCGAGCCCGAAGTTCATTTCCCTGATGAGCGTATAGCGCGTGGCGTCAGTCCCGAAATTTTTGACCATATCCCTTGGATTTATTACGTTTCCAAGGCTCTTGGACATCTTTCGATCCTTTATCTGCCAGTAGCCATGTACATGGAGGTGTTTATAGGGGGGAAGCCCTATCGCCTTCAATATGATGGGCCAGTAGATGGCGTGGGGTTTTAATATATCTTTTGCGATTATATGTTCGGCTGCTGGCCAGAATTTTAAAAAATTTTCATCGTCAGGGTATCCAAGCCCGGAAAGATAGTTAGCCAAGGCGTCAAACCAGACATAGGTGACGAAATTTTCATCAAACGGGAGCGGGATGCCCCATGTAAGACGGCTGGTCGGTCTGGAGATGCAGAGGTCTTCAAGCGGTTCATTAAGAAACGACAGGACCTCATTTCTGTAGCGTTCAGGCGTTATAAAATCTGGATGTCGCTTTATATAGTCTAACAGCCAATCCTGGTAGTGGCTCATCAGAAAGAAATAGTTTTTTTCTTTTGTTTTTATGGGAACGACACCGTGGTCTGGGCATCTTCCGTCTATAAGTTCCCTTTCCATATAAAAGCGTTCACAACCTACACAGTAAAGCCCTTCATATTCTTTGAAGACTATCTCGCCTTTTTCAAAGATCTTTTTAAGTATGTCCTGGACGGTTGCGATGTGCGACCGATCTGTTGTTCGGATGAATTTGTCATATTCTATGCCGAGAAGTGGCCATAAGGCTTGGAATTCGGCGCTTATCTTATCTGCATATTCCTTTGGTTCCATACCGTTTTTTTTTGCCGCTTGTACAATCTTATCACCGTGCTCGTCGGTGCCGGTAAGAAAAAATGTCTCATCTCCCTTAAGCCTGTGAAAGCGATTTTGCACGTCGGCGACGAGAGTGGAATAAGCGTGCCCGATATGGGGATGGGCATTTACGTAATATATAGGCGTAGTTATAAAGAAACGATCTTTCATTTCACTTGTCCTTTGACCTTTGCCTTTTTCTTTTGGTCGGCATATCTCCTTTATGCAGTTTTTTGTGATTGCCGTTCCTGTCGACATTTTGCCCTTGCAATGCCGCCACGCCATTGTCTTCATTGGGCGGCCAGTCTCGGGCTCCTTCTTCATCATCCATGTCGCTTGCCAGGTCAGACATATCGTCTTCGTCTTCTACGGTAATATTTTTTTCTATGTCATGTTCTATATCATGGCCGTCTATGCCCATCTCCATCGCCTGATTTTCTTGCCTGATGCCAAGATAAGTCTCATATTCATAAGTCAGACAACATAGGAGCCTTCCACATAGCCCTGATATCTTGCTCGGATTAAGAGGCATACGTTGCACTTTGGCCATCTTTATAGAGATCGGGTCAAAATTTTTAAGAAAGGTAGCGCAGCAGAGTTCGCGTCCGCAGCCCCCTATGCCGCCGAGTATCTTTGACTCGTACCTTATACCTATTTGGCGCATCTCTATACGTGTTTTAAGGACCTTGACTAGCTCCTTTACCAGTTCACGGAAATCGACCCTACCTTCGGAGGAATAATAGAATATGATCTTGTTCCCCTCAAAGAAGCGTTCAACTCGTATGAGTTTCATCTTGAGATCCAGGCCTTTGATGAAACCGAGACAAATCTCCCGCGCCTCCTTTTCCTTCTCAAGATTTTGATAGTAGAGTTCTATCTCATGGGTGCTTGCAAGGCCTTCAAGTCTTGGCAGGTCCATCTTGTTTTGGAGTGTTATCTTTAAAGGCGCCCCTGACACCTGTCCGACTTCCTTGCCATGTTCAGTGGGCGCCACAACCCATTCTCCGTCTTTTACAGGGACATCGCCTGCATCAAAATGGATCGTCGGCTGGTCCTGTCTCAGCCTAACCCCTACGATGGTCATATTAAATGGGCCCTTATTCTGGTCGTATGCGTCTTGTATGTCAGCTGTAAATGATTTCTGCACGTGCTGCACCGAGGTAGAACCAGCTGGTTTGTGTTTATTGTCATTTTCCATACCAAATGGACTCTAACAAATTTTGTCTCATCATAAAAGGGTCAATAACCTCTTCTTATCCAGAAGACCAGCAATGCCTCAATGATAAGTTCCCTGTTTATATTCCGTTCGATCATTGCTTCGGCACTATCCAGGAGGTTTTTATATTGACAGAGCCTTTCCCGGTCGATTTTATCTCTTATTATCTGGAGGGCCTGAAACCTGTCCGGGTTAATCAGATGGCGATGCAGGATGTCTTTGGTCAAGGGTTTAGACCAAGCACCCCCTCGGCCTGGGCGGCTTGTCTCAAAAATCAAGACCAAATCCCTGACTATCGATCTCATTATCTGTATGGTTAGGAGCGCAGAGTCAATATCCTGCGAAAGCTTCTTGGAGAGGTTAAAAAATGCAGGGACAGCCTCCGGCCTGTCTTTGTCGATGAAGCTAAATATCTCATTTCTGATCTCCAGTACCCTGCGTTCAAGCAGGTAAGCAGCCCTCATGATGCTGCCTTGCGACATGTTGGATATGAATACTGCCGCCTCTTCTGGGCATGAAGGATGGATTTCTTTTATAATCCTTTCGATCTCATTGCGGCGCAGGGCATCGCATCTCAAGACTTGACAGCGCGAGACCACTGTCGGAACAAGCCTTTCGAGGGATGTTGCTGTAAGAAAGAGATGATTTTTATTGGGTGGCTCTTCAAGGGTCTTGAGAAGTGCATTTGCGGCCTCATTGTTCATTTTGTGTGCGTTGACGAGGATTGAGACCCTTCGTTTCGCTTCAAGAGGCGCAAGAGAGATCATCTGCTGCAGACTTCTTATCTGATCAACCTTTATTGTCGCCCCGTCTGGTTTTAGGATGGACAGATCAGGGTGGACGCCCCGGCCTGTCTTTTTGCAATTCCGGCATGCGCCGCATGGCATGGGGTGGTCTCCTAGATCCGGTATATCGCAGAGAATCAACCTCGCCAAGTCGATTGCAGCAGCCTCCTTGCCGATTCCATCTGGACCTATCAGGATGTAGGCATGGGCCAGGCGTCCACGGTCTAATATGCGCCCCATGATCTTGATAACGCGGGCCTGGCTTGATGATGCGGAAAAGAGGTCTTTTTTCACCACACCTGGTCTTCGGTGGAAAGCAAATCCATTTGTCGCACAAATGACATATTGCTGTCTTTTTTATCACCTTTATCGTTCAGCCCCTCTTGCTTTGCGATCCCTTCCGATCCGGCGGCCTCCAAAGCCCTTGACCCCTTGAGATAAAAATATCTCTCGAGCAGTCTTTGATATTCTGTCCAGCCGTAGTCATCGCCATCAATTTCGTTCTTTAGACTTTTTAAATAATTGAGCTTGGCATCCAGGTCGTCAATCAGATGCAGCGCCACGGCCTCTTCGGTCATCGGCAGGATAGGGGTGCCGAATTCCTTTTGCCCGTGATGGCTCAGGATAAGGTGTTTCAAGAGCACAAGATCGCTGGCCTCTTTATTGAGGCCGGCACCGGTTGCGATTTCATCTATCATCCCGGCGCCGAGCACAAGGTGTCCGACAAGCCTCCCTTCATTGGAATAATCTATGGGCGGTCGCTTAAACGATAATTCTTTTATCTTGCCGATGTCGTGGAGTATGGCTGCCGCAATCAGCAGATCACTGTCGAGTTGCGGATAAAGTCTTGATATGGCGTCGGCAAGCCTTGCCACAGAGACGCTGTGTTCAAGAAGGCCGCCCAGATAGGCATGGTGCATACGTTTTGCGGCAGGTGCCTTCAAAAATTCATCCTTGATTTTTTTATCATTGAATGTCTCTTGAAGAAGCCTTTTGAAATTTTGATTTTTTATCTTTTTTATATAGAGCTGCAGTTCCTCCCAGAGTTCTTTTGTACCGATCGGGCACAATGGCATAAAAAGCCCGGCGTCCACATCGCAGTCATCTAGCCTTTTAATGTCTGAGATCTTGATCTGGGTCGCCCCCTGCCACGAGACAGCGTCGCCCTTGACGAAGACAAAATCCCTCTGTCCGAATGTATTGTCCACTGCCTGGGCATTTTCCCAGATACGCCCTTCAATCTCTCCGGTCCTGTCCGTTATGGTCAGAGCAATATATGGCACTCCGTTTTTGCTGGAGTAGAGGTGTTTGGATTTTACCAAAAACACACCTTCAACCCGGTCGTTTTCCATGATGTCTGCTATAAATTTACCTTTTTCCATAAAAAGCTGCCTGGCTTTGATAGCCATATAATTTTTAGTGATTGAAATATCGCGGTTACTTGTATTGTATATAAAATAGATTTAAAAATATAATCCAGAAAGGTTGTCGTGGCAAATAGACACAAACAGACAGGGATTGTCTCGAACGTAGATTATGCTTTCACTCTTCCCTGGTAAATTTCAAGACCGCCTTGTCGCGGTTACCTTTAACCGCTGGGGAGGCGTAAGCAGTGCCCCGTATCATGAATTGAACGTTGGATTTCGTGTGGGCGATGACCCACAGGCGGTTACGGAAAACAGAGGGAAGATCGCGGGCGCCATAGGATGTTTATCGTTGGTGAGTTCGGTCCAGGTGCATGGGGATCGGATAGATCTCATCACAGATCATATGGGTGGGTCGATCAGCAGGGATGCAATAAAAGGGGCCGACGGCCTTTTAACTAAAAAACGTGGGGTTGCCTTGATGATCCAGCACGCAGATTGTCAGTCGGTTGTGCTCTTTGATCCTGTCAGGGGCGCGATAGGCAATATCCATTGTGGCTGGCGCGGGAGTGTTTTAAATATCATTGGGAAGGCGGTGGCTGCGATGGCAAGACATTTCGGTTCAAGACCTGGGGATATCTGGGCCGGTATAAGCCCTTCGATTGGGCCTTGTTGTGCGGAGTTTAAGGGCTGGCGGGGTGTCTTGCCGGATGAATTCTTGTCATTTAAGACCGTTGGTGATCGTTTTGATTTTTGGGCCATAACAAAGGCGCAGTTGATGGCCGCTGGGGTGTATGCTGAAAAGATCTTTATGTCAAAAATTTGTAATTTTTGTAAAAATGATTATTATTCTTATAGACGAGAAAAGAAAACAGGCAGGTGTGCAACGGTCGCCGTGCTCGTTTGATGCCCGTTTGATTTGAAGATTGATAATCATGATGCGCAGATCGGCAGATCGGCGGAGCTAAACTAAAAGAAAGGAAAAATTATTAGATGCTCGAGATAAAAGATCTCTATTTTTCTGTTGAAGAGCAGGATGAGTACTCAGGTCCGCATCAGCGGATGATCGTTAAGGGTGTAAGTTATAGATTTGAAAAAGGTAAATTTTATGCGATAACCGGCCCCAACGGAAGCGGTAAAACAACGATCGCAAAGTTGATAATGGGTATAAATCCTCTCACGTCAGGTCAGATATTCCTGGAGGGCAGGGATATCACCTCCCTGGGGGTCACAGAAAGGGCAAGGGCAGGGATCGCTTACAGCTTTCAGAATCCTGCCCGTTTCAAGGGGCTTACCTTTGGAGATCTGCTTTCCATCGCAGCCGGCACCACCGACGAGGCTGAACTTGTAAAGATACTCATAAGGGTCGGCATATGTTCGACTGACTTTCTCGACAAAGAGGTTGGAAATGCACTTTCCGGCGGCGAGATCAAGAAGATAGAACTCGCGACGACCATTGCAAGAAACCCCAAGATCGCCATATATGACGAGCCAGATACCGGGATAGATCTCTGGACGATCGGACCGATGATCGATCTTTTAAAGAGGGAACGAGATAAATACGGCACTACAACGATCGTTGTCAGTCATAATGAAAAATTTCTTCAAGCAGCCGATGAGATACTGCTGGTAAAAGACGGACAGATCGTCCATACCGGAGATCTTGATACCACATTGCCGCTCCTTAAAGACCTTGATTTCTGCAACTGGAAGACGATTTGTGAAGGAGAAAACTATGCTAGATGTCATAGATAGAGAACTGTTAAAGGGGGTGGCGGATCTGGAGGACATCCCAAAAGGGGCTTATAATATAAGAAAAAACGGAAAGCTTCTCGGCCGCCAGGTATCCGCCAATATCATGATCGAGACCAATGAAGACAATACAGGTATAAATATCATAGTAAAGCCAGGGACTGTAAACGAATCCGTTCACATCCCTGTGATATTGAGTCAGGCCGATCTCTTTGACGTCGTGAAGAACAATTTTATAATAGGAGACGGCTGTGACGTGACGATTATAGCGGGTTGCGGCATACATTGCGGATCGGACAGGCCGGAAGGGCATGCAGGCATCCATGAGTTCAGGATAGGCAAGGGCTCCAAAGTAAAATATGTGGAAAAGCACCTTGGGATTGGGTCAGGCACCGGTAAGCGAACGCTTAATCCGGTTACAAGGGTCTTCTTAGAAGAAGGTGCCCATGCCGAGTTAGAGCTCACCCAAATCGGCGGCGTGGACGAGGCCCAACGTGCGAACGAGGCCGAGCTTGGGCCAAGGAGTTCGATCCTCGTAACAGAACGCGTCATGACAGAAGGGCGGCAGAGGGCGGTTTCAAAAAATACTATAATCCTGAAGGGCGAAGACAGCAGGGCGGAGTTGATATCCAGGTCCGTCATAAAAGGGGATTCGAAGCAGGATTTTTACGCGGTGCTTGAGGCAAGGGCACGTTCTTACGGCCACCTCGAGTGTGACGCCATAGTAATGGACAACGGCACAAATGAGACGATACCCTCCTTAAGAAGTCTTCATCCAGACGCCGAGCTCACCCATGAGGCGGCTATCGGCAAGATCGCAAATAGTCAGCTTATGAAGCTTATGAGTCTTGGGCTTACATATGACGAGGCCGTCAATAGGATTATACGTGGGTTCTTAAGATAATCCATTTTTTTGTTGGATTCTCTTGACACTAGAGCAGAAGACCTATAATCTTGCACCCATTGCTGAAAATGCGGTCCCATCGTCTAGTGGCCTAGGACGTTGGCCTCTCACGCCGAAAACAGGGGTTCGAGTCCCCTTGGGACCGCCAAATAAAATCAAGTAGTTAGCCTATCTATTAAGTTTAAGGATCCTTTTCAAAAAGGATAAAATGATCCCCTCAAGCCGGCATCTTGAACAGCCAGTCAGTGGGCATAAATCTATATTGACAGTTTATATCTTTGTTTTATTTTGTATTTAACATATATAAACATATAATCTTGTATTTTTGTACTTGCTTGTTTACCAGCCCCTGAATAGAGGAAGTTATGGTCAATACAGATTATAGTTACCTCAGCAATTATCTATACATTAATTATCTGAACAACAATCAAGGCACGGGGGCAAACAGCCCTGACGCCTTATTGGGTTTGGTAGAAAATGCGGCCGCCCAAGCCTTCTCCCTAGGTCAGACGTATCAGCAGCAGTTTAGTTTATTGAGTCAGGCCTTAAATAAGCTGAGTACGTATGCAGGGCAACTATATCAAGCTTCTTATCCCCTTGTACCTGACAGCTACCCAGGGGCTAATACAAGTGTCTTTGATAAGGTTGTTGCTAACTCCTCAAACCCCAACCAGGTGTCTGCGTCTGCACAACCTGGGGCCACTATCACGACCTACAATATATATGTCAATCAGTTGGCATCCGCCCAAGTTAATCAGGGCGCCCTCCTTGTCAGCAGCAATACAACTACGGCCTCTGCAGGTATAAATACTTTTAATTTAACGATAAATGGTATCACAACACCTATTTCGGTAAACGTCAATGCTACAGATACCAACCAGACTTTTTTAAATAATATGGCCCAAGCCATCAACAATGCAAACGTCGGTGTTACAGCAAGCGTCATAACAGATACTCAAAATAATACGAGTCAGTACAAATAATTGCAAATAATACAGGAACCATTGGTGCTTTTAATCTAAGCGATGTAACAGGCAATGCTGTTATAACAAGTGGAGCTAATAAAATTATTAGCTATGCAAATAATGCAAGCTATACGATTAATAACCAAGCTTATACATCGACAAGTAATAATATAAGCATTGATAATAATAATTTACAGATAAATCTTCTAAATCCAACAAATGGCATGGTGACAATTACAGTTACAGCTGATAGTAATGCCATAAGCAATGCTATTAACAATTTTGTAACTAATTTCAATAATATGGTTAATTTTCTACAACAGAATAGCGTTTATATCGATCAAAATGTACTTAATGAAATAATAAATCCTGTTAATGCTCAGGCTGCAAATTTACAATCAATAGGAATAACTATAAATAATGATAATACACTATCAGTCAATCAAGGGCAATTAATCGGTATATTAAATAATAATCAAAATCAAGCACAAGGCATCATAAGTGGATTAGCGACAAATATAATCTCAGTAGTACAGCAAATACAGTCATCATCAGCAACAAATTATATAAATACTCAAACAAATAGTTTTCTTAACAATTTAAACAGTAATATAAAACAATATAGTTATGGTTTATATAATTATCTTGCACTCATAGAGAATAATATTTTGATATCCAATCTTCTCCCAAGCGGAAGCCTAGTGAATACAATATTGTAAGCCGTGATCATTTATACCTTTATACCTTTCACTCTCTCATGTAGAGCTGTCTAATGATTTCATTGGCTATTTCTTTTATTTCATAGCTATTCTAAATTTAGAAAGGAAGATATTTTTGTTCTTAAGTCATTTATTGGAGATTGTATGAAAAATGCAGATGTTTGGGCGGATTCAGCCTATTGTTCAGAAGAAACTTTTTTTAAAAGACAATACTTATAATGAATACATTTAGAAAAGGTTATAGGAACAATCATTTATTATATATAGAAAAAGGAAATAACAAATTGAAATCGAAAAATAGGGCAAGGC
>NZ_JBMFRG010000039.1:0-19391 GCF_049968175.1 Dissulfurimicrobium sp. | reverse complement strand
ATGTAAACGGAGGATTGTTCTGCGACTAATGAGTTTTGATCTGGACAGTATATAATTCAAATTTTAAGGAGGTTTGAACAAAAGATGGACATAGAAAATAAGATGGTTGACATTATTGCCAGCCAGCTGAGCGTGGCCAAGGAAAAGGTCGTGCCGTCAGCCTCGTTCGTGGATGATTTGGGCGCTGATTCTCTTGATCTCGTAGAACTGGTTATGGCTATGGAGGAGGAGTTTGGGATCGAGATAGCAGATGAAGATGCCGAAAAGATGCAGACTGTACAAAACGCCATAGATTTCATAAAGGCCCATTCTGGCAAGTAATTTTTCAAGATCAGGGTAGAATATGGCAAATCCTCAGAAGCGGCGCGTGGTGGTGACAGGGCTTGGCCTTATCAGCCCCCTTGGGATAGGGGTGGATTTGAGCTGGGCGAATCTAGTGGCTGGGAAGAGCGGCATAGGTCCGGTTACACGTTTTGATGCAAGTGGTTATGATTGTCAGATAGCAGGTGAGGTCAAAGGGTTTGAGCCGGCGGATTTTTTTCCTGCAAAGCTTGTCAAGCGTATAGATTTATTTGTAGCTTATGCCCTGGTCGGAACGAAGATGGCGATGGAAGACGCGGGACTTGAGATATCGGCCGAATTGGCCCCTAGATGCGGTGTCATAACCGGTTGCGGTCTTGGTGGGCTCGGGACTATTGAACACTATAGAGATATCCTTGTACAGAAAGGGCCGGGGAGGGTGAGCCCGTTTTTTATCCCTATGGCCATACCCAATATGGCATCAGGCCAGATATCTATAATTTTCGGTGCAAAGGGGCCCAATACGGTGCTGTGCACGGCCTGCGCTGCAGGGACCCATGCCATCGGTGAGGCGTTCAAGACCATCCAAAGGGGTGACGCGGATGTCATGATCTGCGGTGGAACGGAATCGGTGATTACCCCTCTCGCACTCAGCGGGTTTGCATCATTAAAGGCCTTGTCCGTAAGAAACAATGAGCCTGAGAGGGCGTCAAGGCCTTTTGAGAGGGACCGTGACGGGTTTGTAATAGGCGAGGGCGCAGGCATGCTTGTCATAGAAGGGCTTGATCACGCCCTTAAGCGCGGGGCCCATATACGTTCTGAGATAGTCGGATATGGCCTTACAGGTGATGCCTTTCACATGACGGCCCCGCCGGATGACGGGGAGGGGGCTGCGAGGTGCATGCAGATGGCCCTTGATGATGCCGGACTCAGCTATAGGGACATAGACTATATAAATGCCCATGGTACAAGCACGCCACTTAATGATGTGTGTGAAACCAGAGCAGTTAAGGCCGTGTTCAAGGAGAAGGCGGGGAAGATACCCATAAGTTCCACCAAGTCCATGACGGGCCATCTTCTCGGGGGTGCAGGCGGAATCGAGGCGGTGTTCTCGGTAAAGACCATTGAGGAAGGGATTATCCCGCCGACGATAAATTATGAAAATCCTGATCCTGAGTGTGACCTCGATTATGTGCCGAACGTTGCAAGGCGCGGTGATATAAAAGTTGTAATGTCCAATTCATTCGGTTTCGGTGGGACGAATGCCGTTCTTGTGTTCAGGCGCTATGAAGAAAAGTAAGGTATCAGTCTTCAAAAAATATGGGGGTTTGATCTAAAGGGTCTATGAAGATAGCAATCGGGGCGGATCATGGCGGTTTTGATCTGAAAGAGACCCTGAAAGATATCATAAAGGGTCTTGGACATGAGATCAAAGACATCGGGTGTTATTCAAAAGAGCCTGTAAATTATCCTGAGATAGGTCGGATGGTGGTTGGTCTTGTCGCATCGGGTATGGCTGAGCGGGGGATCCTTATCTGCGGGACTGGCATAGGTATGTCTATAATGGCGAACAGGACCCGTGGTATTAGGGCGGCCTTGTGTCATGAGATATATACGGCTCGTATGAGTCGTGAACACAATGATGCAAACATACTTTGCATGGGCGGTAGAGTGGTTGGTCCGGCGATAGCGGAAGAGATGGTAAAATGCTGGCTTTCCACCCAGTTTGCCGGTGGTCGTCATGCCTGCAGATTGGCTATGATAGATCAGAAATAGTTTTTTGACAGGCAGCCCAGTCCTGTCGGATTGGAGAGAAATGTGCAACATCTAAAAGAAGTTGATCCTGACGTGTTTCGGGCGATAAGGGCCGAGCTTGAGAGACAGACAGGGCAGCTTGAGATGATAGCCTCCGAGAATCTGGCAAGCGAGGCGGTAATGGAGGCCGAGGGCAGTGTTCTTATAAATAAATATGCCGAGGGTTATCCTGCCAAGAGATATTATGGCGGCTGCGAAAACGTGGATGTAATTGAAAACCTCGCCATAGGCCGTCTTAATCTGTTGTTTGGCTCCGAATATGCGAACGTCCAGCCGCACTCAGGCACCCAGGCGAATATGGCTGTATATTTTGCAGTGCTTCATCCAGGCGATGTCATCCTTTCTATGAATCTTGCGCATGGTGGGCATTTGTCGCACGGTTCATCTGTCAATTTTTCAGGCAGACTCTATAAGGTCGTACATTACGGCGTTAGTCGAGAGACAGAGACTATAGACATGGATGAGGTCTTAAGGCTTGCCAGGGAGCATAGGCCAAGGATTATAGTTGTAGGAGCCAGTGCCTACCCAAGGACCTTGGACTTTGCGGCCTTTAGGACGGTTGCAGATGAAGTGGGGGCATATCTTATGGTCGATATGGCCCATATTGCAGGATTGGTCGCGGCCGGTATCCATCCATCGCCCATTCCATTTGCCGATTTTATTACCTCAACAACCCACAAGACCTTGAGGGGTCCACGGGGCGGTTTTATCCTCTCCACTGAGAAATATGCCAGACTTATAAACAGCCAGATATTCCCTGGTATCCAGGGAGGGCCGCTCATGCATGTGATAGCGGCCAAGGCGGTTGCATTCAAAGAGGCCCTTAGCCCTGAGTTTAAGAGCTACCAGCAGAGGATAGTCGCCAATGCGAGCGCACTTGCGGCGGCGCTTGTTGATAACGGCTTTCGCCTCGTCTCGGGCGGCACGGACAATCATCTTGTCCTTGTAGACCTTTCAAACAAGGGGGTGACAGGTGCCGAAGCGGAGGAGATCCTTGAATTGGCTGGTATAACTGTCAACAAGAATGCAATCCCATTTGATACCAAACCGCCCAGGGTGACAAGCGGCATCCGCATCGGGACGCCGGCTGTTACAACAAGGGGGTTGGGGGCCGAAGAGATGAAAGAGATAGCAGGTTATATCTCAGAGCTTATTTCAAGGCCTAAAGACACGAGGATTGCCAAAGAGATAAGGCTGAAGGTTGCAGATATCTGCAGGCGGTTTCCAGTCTATGTCGGGTTGAAGGATAGATGGCGCTAGGCCTTTTCCAACCTCTCGGCCCTCTTGTCATATCCTGACGAAGGGGGCGTTAGCTGGATGACATATGAATAAAGACTCAAGGCCGCCGTGGGATGTCTATTTTATGTCTATTGCAAGGCTGGTCGCGGGGCGTTCCACCTGTCTCCGTAGAAAGGTGGGCGCCGTCCTTGTAAAAGATAGGCGGATCCTGTGCACAGGTTATAACGGTGCGCCGAGCGGGCTCAAACATTGTCTTGAAATAGGTTGTCTGAGGGAGGAGCTTAATATCCCCTCGGGAGAGAGACATGAATTGTGCCGCGCCCTCCATGCCGAACAAAACGTTATAGTCCAGGCAGCGTATTATGGGACGGCCATAGCAGGCTCCACCCTCTATTGCACTAATCTTCCGTGTGCAATATGTACTAAAATGCTTATAAATGCAGGCGTTCGTTCTATTTATTATGCAGAAGGCTATAGAGACCCCATGTCTCGCGCTATGCTTGAAGAGGCTGGCATAGAGCTTATCAAGCTTGCCCTGCCTGTCCAATTGGACCGGGGAGAGGTCTCATGAAGTGCCCTTTTTGCAGTGCCTCTGATTCAAGGGTTATTGATTCAAGATTGGGCCGCGACGGCCGTTCAATACGAAGGCGTAGGGAGTGCATATCGTGTGGCGGGCGCTTCACCACCTATGAAAGGGTTGAGGAATTCCAACCTATGGTGGTAAAAAAAGATGGGAGGCGTGAGCCATTTGACCGTAGGAAGGTGATAGATGGGATAATGAAAGCCTGTGAAAAGCGGCCTGTAAGCGTGGATCAGGTGGAGTCATTTGTGACCGAACTGGAAGGTGAGATGCAGGAACGAGGCGAACGTGAGGTGCCAAGCAGCCTGATAGGAGAAAGGGTTATGGAGAGGCTTAAAGAATGGGATGATGTGGCCTATGTAAGGTTTGCCTCTGTATATAGACAGTTTAAAGACCTGAATGAGTTTATGGAACAGCTCCTAGAGATGTTGCATGAAGAAAAATGTAAAAAGTCTTGACGAAAGGTTCATGCAAAGGGCCTTGAGATTGGCCAAAAAGGGGCTTGGACAGACCAGCCCTAACCCTGCCGTGGGTGCTGTGGTGGTAAAAGATGGTGTTATAGTGGGCGAGGGTTATCATCAAAGGGCTGGCGCCCCTCATGCAGAGGTCAATGCAATTAATGTTGCGGGTGAGGCGGCTAGAGGAGGCGTGATCTACGTAACCCTTGAGCCATGCAATCATTACGGCCGCACGCCACCTTGCACCAAGGCCATCCTTGAGGCCGGGATACAAAGGGTCGTAATAGGCGCAGCGGATCCAAATCCGAATGTAACAGGCGGCGGCGCAGAATTTCTGCGCTCAATGGGCATTGAGGTCAGTTTGGGTTGCATGGAAGACGAATGCCGGATTGTCCTTGCCCCTTTTGCCAAGCATGCCGTGACCGGGTTCCCGTGGGTGAGGGCCAAGGCTGCCATGAGCCTCGATGGCAGGATAGCGACAAGAACGAGCGAGTCGAGGTGGATAACCAATGATCGTGCGCGTAGTGCAGGGCATGGTCTTCGTGCCATAAGCGATGCGATACTCGTGGGTATTGGGACCGTTGCTGCTGATGATCCCAGGCTTACGGTAAGGATAAGCGGCAAGACGGCCAGGTGTCCGGTAAGGTTTGTACTGGACAGTGGCCTTAGGATTGACCTTGGAAGTAGGGTGCTGAATCAGCCCGGTTTGACGGTGGTGGTCGGTGCGGAAGGGCGTGCCAGTTCCGAGAAGAAAAAGGCCCTTGAAGAAATAGGTGCAGAGGTCTGGCTGATGCCCTCTAATAGATGTGGAAGGCCTGATATAGGTGCAGTTCTTAAAAAGATGGGGGAGATGGGCCTTCAGTCAGTATTGATTGAGGGTGGGGCTGCGATCCATGGCGCATTTTGGGACAAGGGCCTGATTGATGAGGCATTTTTCTTTTATGCGCCGATCATAATTGGAGGCGAGGATGCATATCCTGCTATAGGCGGCAGTGGCGTAAGCCGTCTTGATGCAGCCCCTAGGTTGAAATTTATAACGCATCGTAGATTTGAAGACAATTGGCTTGTCCATGGCCTTGTTACGGAACTCGACAGGTTTTGGAGGCGTAAGTGTTCACGGGCATAGTCGAAGGTTTGGGGCGGGTGAAGGCCGTGTCGCCGAAAGGGAACGGTTTGGTCTTTGCGATCGAGCCCAATTTCGAACTTGATGATCCAAGGGAGGGTGAGAGTATAGCAGTAAACGGCGTCTGTCTAACGGCCCTTGGGGTTTCGTCCGGCATGTTCAGTGCTGATGTCTCGCCTGAAACCCTCTCCAGATCCAATCTCGGCGATTTGAGACCGGGGGACATGGTGAATTTAGAGCGTGCCGTTAGGTTCTCTGACAGGCTTGGTGGGCACTTGGTGAGCGGTCACATAGATGGTGTCGGGCGCGTGATAGAAAAGAGATCCATTGGGGGCTTTGTCATATTTACAGTGGCCGTGCCCAATGGTTTCGACAGATACATCATAGAAAAGGGTTCCATAGCTGTGGATGGCGTCAGCTTGACTGTAAACGGTTGTTCGAATGGCGTCTTTTCAGTCTCTGTCATCCCTCATACAGCCCGTATAACTACGCTCGGACGGCGGAGGACAGGGGAAAAGGTCAATATTGAGCTTGATCTCGTTGGGAAGTATATTGAAAAATTGCTTGTGCCTGTGGACCGTGACCGCGATAAAAAAGGGGGTGCAGGGCTGGATCAAGCGTTTCTCGCCCGTTACGGTTTTATATAAAAAGGCGTTGTTTTTGTTTGAATTTGTTTGAAGAGGTGGATCGAATATGGCGGTATCTCCAATTGAAGAGGTATTGGAAGATATAAGGGAAGGTAAGATGGTCATCCTCGTTGATGATGAAGATCGTGAAAACGAAGGGGACCTTGCCATGGCTGCGGAGAAGGTCACACCAGAGGCCATAAATTTCATGGCTAAGTATGGAAGAGGACTTATATGTCTGGCGCTTACCGCTGACAAGGTCGAAGCCCTTAAGTTGCCCATGATGGTTGCAAACAATACCGCCAAATATGGCACGGCCTTTACGGTATCCATCGAGGCAGCAAGAGGCGTTACAACCGGCATTTCCGCCTATGATAGGGCCACCACTATATTGACGGCCATAAAAGACGATGCAAAACCTGAGGATCTGGTCACGCCGGGTCATGTTTTTCCACTTAAGGCGAGGGATGGCGGTGTCCTTGTGAGGGCTGGGCAAACCGAGGGCTCGGTGGATCTGGCCAGGCTTGCAGGTCTAAAGCCTGCAGGCGTCATATGCGAAATAATGAGGGATGACGGCGATATGGCGCGGATGCCCGACCTCGACGTCTTTGCTAGGGAGCACGGCCTCAAGATAGCCACGATAGCGGATCTGATTGCATATCGCCTCCATACCGAGAGTTTTGTAAAGAGGGAGGTAGAGACCAAGCTTCCGTCTAGATTCGGTGGAGAGTGGAGGCTTATCGCATACAGCAGCCTTCTGGACCAAAAGCACCACCTGGCGCTCGTGCTAGGCAACGATGAGATAGGCCAGGATGAAGAGATTATGGTGCGCGTCCATTCGGAGTGTCTGACCGGCGACGTCTTTGGCTCATTGAGATGCGATTGCGGTCCGCAGCTGCAAACCGCTATGAGCAGGATCGCCAAAGAGGGCCGCGGCATAGTCCTCTATATGAGACAGGAGGGCCGCGGCATAGGGCTTATTAACAAACTTAAGGCCTATTGCCTTCAGGACCAAGGCAGAGATACTGTCGAGGCCAATTATGAACTTGGATTCAAGGCGGATTTAAGGGATTATGGCATTGGGGCGCAGATATTGAGGGATCTTGGGGTTAGGCGCATGAGATTGATGACCAATAATCCTAAAAAGATCGTCGGGCTTGAGGGTTATGGGTTAAAGGTGGTTGAGAGGGTTCCCATCGAGATAGCCCCGCAAGAGGAAAACATCAATTACCTAAAGTGCAAGAAAGAGAAGATGGGTCATCTTCTCAGGGTCGAATAATTTAAGGAGGGGACGATGTCGGTAAAGACATATGAGGGGCATCTCGATGCCAGCGGTATGCATATTGGGATCGTAGTGGCAAGATTCAACGAGTTCATATCAAGCAAGCTCCTGAGCGGTGCCGTTGATGCCCTTGTAAGGCATGGGGCGCGTGAAGACGATATAGAGATCGCTTGGGTGCCAGGGGCATTCGAGATACCGCTTGCAGCGAAGATGTTTGCTGCAAGCGGTCGCTGTGACGGGGTTTTGTGTCTTGGCTGCATAATAAGGGGGGCGACGCCGCATTTTGAATATGTGGCTGCCGAGGCCTCGAAAGGTGTGGCCCAAGTGGCGCTTCAGTCTGATTGTCCGATAGGATTTGGGATACTTACTACAGATAGTATCGAGCAGGCCATTGAGAGGGCTGGCACTAAGTCGGGCAACAAGGGCTGGGATTCGGCGTTGGCGGTGATAGAAATGGTGAATCTCCTGAGGGGGTTTGGCGTATAGATGTCAAGTAGGAGACTGGGCAGGGAGATCGCCCTCCAGTTGCTCTATCAGGCGGAATGGGATCCTTCAAAAGATGGGCGGGAGCTTATAGATGAATACAGAGATGGCCTGTCGGCCAAGACCTTCGAGAAAGATGATGTGGCGCTCTCCTTTGCCGAAGATCTCATAACAGGGATATTTGAACACAGGCGCGAGTTAGACAACTTTATATCAAAAAAGGCCAAGGGCTGGAGGTTCGACCGCATTGCCCTGGTTGACAGGAACATCCTGAGGCTTGGGGTATTCGAGCTTTGCTATTGCAGGGAGATACCCCCTAAGGTGGCTATAAATGAGGCAGTGGAGCTTGCAAAGAGGTTTGGAAGCGACGACTCCGCTGCGTTTATAAACGGTATACTTGATGCGATCTTGAAAGAGATAGACGGAATAGGACAGGGGAGAGATGGAATTTAAATACGCATTTGAGGAGATCGAAAGGCGGTGGCAGGAAGAGTGGGAGATAAAAAGACTTTTTCGCACGCCCGACCACGATCCAAGGCCGAGATATTATTGCCTTGAGATGTTTCCATATCCATCCGGACGCATACATATGGGTCATGTCCGGAATTATACTATTGGGGATGTGATCGCCCGCTATAAACGCATGCAGGGATTTAACGTCCTTCACCCTATGGGTTGGGACGCCTTCGGGCTGCCTGCTGAGAATGCGGCCATCAAGCATGGGATACATCCTGCCAACTGGACATACGAGAATATCGATTACATGAGACGCCAACTTAAACGTCTCGGTCTCTCTTATGACTGGTCCAGAGAGATCGCCACCTGCGATCCCCGATATTACCGCTGGGAGCAGCTCTTTTTTCTTGAAATGTTCGAACGCGGCCTAGTTTATCGCAAAAAATCAAAAGTCAACTGGTGTGACGGCTGTCAGACCGTCCTTGCCAACGAGCAGGTTGAAGATGGAAGCTGTTGGAGGTGCGGCAGTCAAGTTGTCGAAAAGGAGCTCGAGGGTTGGTTTTTCAAGATAACGGCCTATGCGGAGGAGCTTCTAAAGGATTGCAATAAACTTGCCGGCTGGCCTGAAAAGGTCCTGACAATGCAAAGAAATTGGATCGGAAGGAGTGAGGGTGTCGAGATAAGATTTGTGATTGACGGCCTGGATAAAGAGGTCGTCGTCTTTACCACGAGACCTGACACCATCTTTGGCGTCACCTTCTTGAGTATTTCGCCCGAGCATCCGTTGGCCCTTGAGCTGGCTGCCGGGAAGGAGGGTCACGTATCCGCTTTTATCGAGCGTTGGTCAAGAATGCCGCCCAAGGAACGCAGAGAGCTTAAGGAAAAAGATGGCGTCTTTACCGGTGCCTTTGCGCTTCATCCCTTGACGGGCGAGCGGGTCCCTGTTTATGTTGCAAACTTTGTACTAATGGAATACGGCACGGGCGCTGTCATGGCCGTCCCTGCTCATGATCAGAGGGATTTTGAGTTTGCAGGTAAATACGGTCTTCCGATCAAGGTGGTCATACAGCCTGGCAGCCTGTCGCTTAAGCCTGATTTGATGGTGGAGGCATGGGAGGGTGGTGGCAGACTCGTAAATTCGGGCCAATTCGATGGCATGGAGAGCGATGAGGCAAAGGGTGCTATCATAAGGCACCTTGAGAAGAGGGGAGTCGGGCGGAGGAAGGTGACATACAGACTCAGGGACTGGGGTATTTCAAGGCAGCGCTACTGGGGAGCGCCTATACCGATAGTTTATTGCGAAAGGTGTGGGGTCGTGCCTGTTCCAACGGATGAGCTTCCCGTAAAGCTCCCGCTCGATGCGCAGATTAATCCACAGGGTCGCTCGCCTCTTGCCGAGATGGAGTCGTTTTACAAGACCAGATGCCCGAGGTGCAGCGGTGAGGCTAGGCGCGAGACGGATACTATGGATACATTCGTCGAGTCGTCATGGTATTTTGCCAGGTATGTCTGCCCGGATGAAGACAAGAGACCGCTTGACCGTGAACGCGTGGACAGATGGCTTCCGGTTGACCAGTATATAGGCGGGGTCGAGCATGCCATATTGCATCTTCTCTATTCGAGGTTCTTTACAAAGGCTTTGAGAGATCTCGGCTGGCTTTCGGCGGGCGAGCCGTTTAAAAATCTCCTTACCCAAGGGATGGTCCTCAAAGAAGGATCCAAGATGTCCAAATCCAAGGGAAACGTCGTTGATCCCGATGAGATGATAAAGGCCTATGGGGCTGATACTGTGCGCCTTTTTGTCTTATTCGCCGCGCCGCCTGAGAAGGATCTTGAGTGGAGCGATAAGGGTATAGAGGGCTCACATAGGTTTCTAAAACGCCTTTGGTCTCTTGTGACGGATAATATTGAGGCACTCAGGCGGACAAAGGGCGATGCTGCAGCGATCCGCATGGCGGTCGCCGATCTGCCCCAACTAAAAAAGATCAGACAAAAGACCCACGAGACCATTGCAAGGGTGACAGAGGACATAGAGAGGCGTTTTCACTTCAATACGGCCATAAGCGCCGTAATGGAGCTTATAAATGACGTAACGGCATATCTAAACAGGCATGAAGCCGACGGAACGGCCGATGAACAGTCATGGCCTGTTATAAAAGAAGCTGTAGAGGCCGCCATAATCCTCCTTTCTCCGATGACGCCGCACATAAGTGATGAGCTTTGGCGGATGATCGGCCATGAAGGCTATGTGTGTCTTGAATCATGGCCCAGGGTGGACGAAGCGGCCCTCAGGTCCGAGACCATATCCATAGTCGTCCAGGTAAATGGACGGCTGAGAGGTAACATAGAGGTCCACAGAAACGCAGGAGACAAGGCGATCGAGGCTGCAGCCTTGTCCGATCCTGGCGTCATGAGGCACATTGAGGGCAAGGATATAAAAAAGGTCATACATGTCAGGGGCAGACTCGTAAACTTTATAGTGGGTTGATGCCTAAAGGGGAGATGGATTTCGTGGAAAGATGCCGCACGGCCTTAGTATTTTGTCTTGCAGTATTGTTGCCGTTCCTTGTCGTATCCTTGTCTGCTTGCGGCTATCATAGGGTAGAGAGGAGCGAGGCGATCCCTTCCTGGATTAAGACTATATATATAGCGCCATTTTCAAATCACAGTAATGAGCTCCTGCTCGGCCAGTGGGTTACTGATGCATTGAGACGTGAATTTTTGAGAGGCGGCGGGTTGGCCCTTGCCTCCAAAGAAGATGCCGATGTAATATTGGAAGGCGATATAGTTAGGGTAGATACTGCCGGGCTGTCTTTTCTTACATATAGTCAAACTATCGAGAGACAGATAAGCGCTGAATGTTCCCTTAGGATTATAGACAGAAAGACCGGCCAGGTACTCTGGCAGACAACCAATCTGAGGCGCGACGAAGGTTTTTTGGTAGGACAGGAGCCGATGCAGACCGAAGGCTTCAAGGAGGAGGCGTTAAAGGAGCTCAGCCGGTATATGGCTGAGCTCATATATCACAGGGTAACAGACGTATTTTAAAGATCTCTGCAGACTCTGTAGATTCGGTTCGATAGTCATGCGTTCGGTTCATATTTTCAATCTTGTCTGAAGCGGACTCTTTTTTTGGGATCTTTTAAGTGTGTTGGTTGGGTTGGCTCGTTTGCTAATTTGCAGCCTTTTCAAGGGCATTAGTCTTTTTGGTAAGGCGTGATATGAGGCGTGCTGCCTTTCTCCAGTGTATGGCGCCTGTGGATGCGATCTTGTCTATACCTTTTTGTGCGACCCTAAGTTGTCTTTTGATATGCCCTATGTCTTGGGGCTTGGCGGTAGTAAGGGCATTTTCGACGGTTTTTACAAGGTTCTTTACCCTTGTCTTTCTGGCCTTGTTTCTAAGCCTGCGTTTTTCATTCTGGCGCATCCTCTTAAGGGCTGATTTATGGTTTGCCAAATGGACCTCCTTGCAATTTTATTATGTCTTTCTTCTCAAGAAGAGATTTTATTTTATTTTATAATATGGTATCGTTTAAGTGTCAATAATGATGGTTATTTCAAGCATGGTGTACGGTTTAATTTATCATTTCATGGTGCCGATATTGGATTCAAGACCGATTAAAGACGCGAGGGATTATTATGGCGGGCACTGCCCCACAGATCGGAAAACTCCTTAAAGACGCAGGTCTAGTGACCGACGCACAGATACAGTTTGCCGTAGCTGAACAGAAGGCGACTGGCGAGAAACTAGGCGAGTGCTTGATAAGGCTCGGCATTGTGAGCGACTCCGATATAGCAAGGGCCTTAGCCGAGCAGAGCGGTCTGTCTTTTATCGATCTCAGGGCGTTTACACCCGATCCGGCCGTGCTCTCGCGCCTTCCGGCCCAAACGGCCAAGCAGAACCTCATACTGCCACTTTTTATCAAAGACAATAATCTGCATATCGCCGTCAGCGACCCCTATGTCTCTACATATGCAGAGATCATCTTTAGGCTTACCGGGTTTCCGGCGGTTGTTCATATAGGCGGAAGGGACGAACTGAAGAAACTTGTTGAACGTTTTTATTATCTCTTGGAGCATCCTGTAGAGGAGGCTATAGAGACCATTGTTACAAGGGCAAGGCTTAATCCAAACGCCGATATAGATATTGCAAGGCTCCTTGACATGCTCTTTTCCGCAGCGATAAGTGTAAGGGCCACAGATGTGCATATAACGCCAAGCAGTATATCTACGCGTGTGATGTTTAGGGTGGATGGCATGATGACATCCGCCTATGTGTTTCCGGCTGTTTTCCACAATAGGCTTGTGACGAACATAAAGGTAAGGGCCGGGATGGATATTGCTGAACAGCGAAAGCCGCAGGACGGCCGTATGTCGTTTGAATTCCTAGGGGACGTCTTTGATATCAGGGTCTCATCGCTTAGGACCAATTTCGGTGAGAACATGGTGCTCCGCATTTTGCCTTCAAGGGGTGGGCAGACCCTTGGTCTTGCCGATCTCGGATTCGAGCCTGGGCAGTTGGCCGTTGTGAGGCAGCTATTTTCTTATCCTTGCGGCATGATATTCTTGGTAGGACCTACCGGGAGTGGAAAGACCACAAGCCTCTATGCGGCGCTCAAGGTGCAGGATGTCATAAGCAAAAACATACTTACAGTTGAAGACCCTATAGAGTATGAATTCATGATGATCAGGCAGACGCAGGTAAACGAAAAGGCTGGTTATGATTTTGCCTCTGCAATCCGCACATTTCTCCGTCAAGACCCCGACGTCATGCTGATAGGCGAGATAAGGGACGAAGAGACCGCTATATTTGCGGTCAGGGCGGCGCTTACAGGTCATCTTGTCCTCTCCACCCTGCATGCCAACAGCGCCATGGGTGCGCTCGCAAGACTCGGCGATCTCGGCATCACTCCTTTTCTGCTGGCAAATTCCCTTGTAGGCATAATCTCTCAGCGTTTGGTAAGGAGGCTGTGCCCTTACTGTAAAGAGGCCTATGTGCCGCCATCTGATATATTGAACCGGTACGGCCTTCCTCCAACTGGAGGGAGTTATTTCAGGCCTGGCGGGTGCAAACAGTGCAGAGGGACCGGTTATCTTGGCAGGACGGTGATTGCCGAGATACTGCCATTTAGTAAGGATATATTGAGGCTGGTGGCAGACGGCGCATCCTTGGGGAAAATAGAGGATCAGGCCAGAAAAGAGGGTTTCAATGATTTGATGCACGCGGCGCTCGTAAAGGTGAAAAATGGGGAGACTAGTTTTGACGAGATAGAGAGGGTGGTGGGTTGATGCCGTATTTTTCATATGAGGCGGTGGACGGTACAGGCGTCGTCGTAAAGGATGAAGGCGAGTTTCCGTCTATTGACAGCCTTTTTGAGGTGCTTCGCGGCAGGGGTCTTGCCCTGATCAAATACCGGCGCAGGCGCTTAAGACTTAAATTTCATTTCGGCGGCTGGATCAAGCGCACGGATCTCGCCGAATTTTTTAGAAACCTCTCACTCCTCATAAGAGGAGGCATCCCTTTAAGGCAGGCCATCGAAGACTTGGCGAAGAGTCCCGGCAACAAGGCCTTTTCCTCGGTCTTGAAGGATATCCTCAGGAGGCTTGATCAGGGACAGCTCCTCTCCGAGGCGATGGATGCGAACCGCCGTTATTTTTCAAGGCTTCTCATCACGCTTGTAAGTATCGGAGAGGAGACGGGCGGGCTGGATCAGACCCTTGAGGATGCAGCCGCTCATCTGGAGAGGGTGGAGGAGATCGTATCAAATACAAAAAGGGCCATGATATATCCGTCTTTTGTCATTGTGGCTATGTTGGGGGCGTTTGCCTTTTGGATGATCTATGTCCTTCCCAAGATATTGGGTCTCTTTAAGGAGATGGGGGTAAAGAAGACCCCGCTCGCCACGATAATTCTTATAAAGACAGTGGAGTTCTTTAACAAATGGTGGCCTGCGGCATTTATACCGCTGATAGCGGGGGTCATAATTTATTTAATAACCAAGAGAAATGAGAGGGTGAAATACCTTTGGGATCTCTTCTGGTCGCGTTTTCCATTGATAGGAAGGATCATCAAGTCCTCGCAGCTTGCATTTTTTTTTGAGTATCTGGCGCTTCTAACATCGGCCGGCATAAATTTTGTAAGGGGTCTCGAGCTTATGGAGGCTTCTATAAACCATCGGGTGATAAGGAATGGTATAAAGGGGATAAAGGCGGGTGTTATGGGCGGAAGGGGCATCTTCGATTCCTTTTCCAAGACTGGCCTCTTTGATCCGTTTGTATTGCGCATGATCTCGGTAGGTGAGCAGACAGGGAACATGCCGGATCAGCTCGTTCTGTTGGCGAAATTTTACCTTTCCAAGGTAAACAAGTTTGTAGAGACCATGTCGAAGGTGATAGAGCCAGCTTTAATCATTTTTGCCGGTTTGATATTTGTAGTTATAGCCCTTGGACTTTTAGGGCCGATATATGATATAATAAGTAAAATTCAGTGATTTCGAGTTAATTAAAAGGAAAATTCGGTATTGCCTTCATATCCTGACTATATAAATTATTTCGGTCTCAAGGATGCGCCTTTTCGGCTCTCTCCCGATCCGAATTTCTTTTTTCCGGCTAGATCTCATCTTGCCGCAAAGGAGGTTTTGAAATTTGCTATAGAAAGGGGCGAGGGTTTTATGGTACTGGTAGGTCCTGCCGGTACCGGTAAAACCTTGACCTTGCGGCTGATTCTTGAGGGGCTGCATCCTGACAAGCTGCCCGTCGTGGTGGTGAGTCCTGCAGTGAATCCCCCAGGCCTGTTAAGGCTCATTTTGGATGAAATGGGGCATCCATATGACGGGGGATCAGATGATCTGGCTTTGTTGCTAAAGCATTTTCAGTCGGCGGTCCTTGATCTTGCCTCAAAGGGAAAGGATCTCCTCATCGTGGTGGATGAGGCCCAAAACCTGCCGGTTGATACGCTTGAACAGCTGCGCTTGCTGTCAAATATAGAGACTGACAGGCGAAAGCTCTTGCAGATACTCCTGATCGGACAGCCTGAGCTGGATTCGATCCTTTATGATCCGAGACTTGGGCAACTCGTTCAGAGGATCGTGGTAAGGGAAGAGCTCAGGCCTTTTACCAGAGAGGAGATGGGGGATTACATAGGTTTCAGGCTTGCAAAGGCCGGGAGGGCCGATATAAGGCTTGATTCAGGGGCACTTTCGCGCCTCTATGCGGCGAGTCAGGGTGTCCCGCGCCTGATAAACAAGATCATGGACAGGGCCCTTCTTATGGCAAGTTCCCACGGCAGGCTTACCATAGGGCCCAAGGACATAAACGCGGCGTGCGAGACAATGCCTATTCCAAGGGCGATCCGACCTAGTTCCAGCTGGGGATCGGGCAAGAAGGTCGTATTTCTGACGTCTGGCGTCTTTCTGCTGATATTTATCGCATGGGCTGCTTTTTTGTTTTTTGGGGGTTTAAGGCCGTGAGGATGACCTGTCCATTTAAGATCCTTGTACAATTGACATGGCTGTGGCCGTCATGCCTTTTTTCGTTCAATGGGCATCCTGCTTACAGGTCATGTCGATGCCGCCTATGGTCCCCTTGCCGGCATGATGATCTCAGCCATACAGAGGAGGCATAGCCATGCGGAGGCCTTTGCTTATCGCGGAGCGCAAGAGCGACGGCGCCTGGGTCTGTCTCGCCGTCTTGAGACGCGGTAGGCGCCCTGTCTTTGGCGGGATAGAGGAGATAAGCGGGGACGCACCGGCAAGATCAGGCGATATAATGTTGGTCTTGCGTTCACGCCGGACATATATGCTCTATGATACATTCCATCGGACGCAGCGCAGGCTATTTACGCTACAGATAAACGATCGTTTGAGACAGGCCGGGCTTTTGCTTGATGGACATGGTGACATCGTACATTGCGCAAGACCTGTAGGTATGCGTCATGGACAGGTACTTTATTCCATCTTGGGCCTGCCGAAAGAAGACCTTGAACCTTTTCTGTCGCTGGGGTTTAGACAAGGCGTGAGGTTGTATGTGGTAACCCCTGCCATTGCGGCCATTTCGGCGTTCTTGAAGGTCCTTACGCCTGAGCCGGTGCTTGCTGCCTGCTTTTTTGACAGCGGTCTCGAACTAATCGTAGCTCAAAACGGCATCCCGGTCCATCTCCAGTTTGTTCCACCAGCCCCTGAAGGACGCTTTGGCGGGACTATGCTTGCAAATACATTTGATATCGTCCTCCAGACTGTCCGCCGTGTCCATGATGTCGATATAAAAAAGATTGTTATATTGGGGCCGAACAGTCATCTTTGTCCGGAGACAATAGGGGAATATAGCATCTGGGTGCCTGATTGGGGCGCCTTTTTCAATGCCGGCGATCCATCTTTAATACCAAGATATCCAGAGTTGTTTGGAGGTCTATTTATAGACAGGGTCTTTGATTTTGTCCCTGCATTGTGGCGTATTTCGTGGCATACCCAGACAGTATCGCAGTGGGCGGCTGCAGTCGCCGCGGTCGGAGCCGCTGTCTTGTGGGCGGCTGGGCTGTATATTGATAAAGACATAAACGCAAGACTTAGGTTCGAGATGCAAGGGCGTAAAAGGATAGTTGTCCAGGAGAGGGATGTCCTTCAAAAGATGTTGCCTCGGGAACAGGAGAGGGATGCCCTTCAAAGATTTATTAATCTCATGGCCGAATATGAGAGACAGCCAAGACTTGATGCCATGGTGTCAGCGCTGACGCAGGCCATCCCGGAAGGCGTCAGCATCTCAGCACTTGAGATTGAGAGGATGCCGCTCCAGACCCAGGATGGTGTTCCGCGTCGGCCTCAAGTTACACAATCCGGCCCTGCACAGGCTCAAACCCAGGGCGGCGTCTTGCAGACTATGGTGGGGGCAGGTGAAGATGTGCAAGATTTCTTTAAAAGGCCGTTTGATATCAAGATGAGCCTCGTTTCATCAGGAGATTACGGGCAGTGCAGGGATAGGTTCAATGGGATCGTCAGGGCCATCCAGTGCAGCGATCTGTTTGCAATCAGAGGTTCCCATTGGGAATACGACGAGCAGGAAGGCCTTGGTCGGCTTCATTGTCTGTTGTTATGGAAAGGTGGTAGGTCATGAGACAGCATATTCCGACCCCATCTTTCATGACCGTTGTACTGGAGATGGCAGCGGTGATATTTTTTGCTGCATCGGTCTGGTTCATGACCGATGCCATTGCAAAGAAGACAGGGCTTGAGAAGGCCATTCAGGTTATAGCGAATGAAGAGGCATCTATAAATACAATGAAAGGGCGCCTGCAGCTTTTCAAGGCCTTGAAGGCCAAATATATGCCTGCCGCCTCTGCAGGGAATGACACGCCTATCATCTGGGAGCGTGCCGATATTATATGGGATGACATAACTTTTGAAGAGCTCATGCGCAGACTATACGGTCTTTATCTTCACGATCGACCTTTTGTCCTTGAATCCTTTTTTGCTGGACATGAAGACAAAATAAACTATGATGAGTCAGGCGTGCAGGGCCGGCAGCCTACATCTGATGGGCCAAGTCAGGAAACCGGTGGGAAAATGACATTTCGTATAAAGGGATATTTTTTATGCCTGTGCCGTTAGACAAGTTTAAGGACTGGTTGTTGGTTGCAGGGCCTTTGTCGTGTCTTGTAATGCTGAGTCTTTTCGCTATGTTGTCGGGTTATGAGTCAGGAGAGGGGAAAGGTCCCTTTGTCTCGTTTCCGCCGTTGCCTGACATATCCATCAAAGTGCCGCAGGCGGAATCTGTAAAGGGGCGATGCCCAAGTGTCTATGGTCTTGTCGCAGCCGGCCCGTTTGATCCATTTGGGAGACAGGCGCATATAATAGCAACCGGGGCCGGCAAACCCCAGCCCATGCTTGAAGAGCTTGTGCTGAGTCTCGTCGTGGTCACTGATCGTGGGCGTTACTGTCGGGTGAACGGCAGACTCCTCAGAGAGGGAGAGAAATGGGCTGGATTCACTGTTCAAAAGATTGAACAGAGTGGGGCCTGGTTTGATACAGATGCCGGTCGTATATTTCTCAAACCAGGGCAGAAGGAAACCATTGCTCTGAGACCGGAAGATAGCAGTGACGGCATCTCATCTGGCGATCGGCCTGGTGCCAGATCTAAGGCAAGGGGGAGAGGGAGCGCCTGATGAAGAGAAAGACAGTCTCTTTTTATTGCCCGTTGATTGTTTTGATAGCGGCCTTTATGCTTATCGGCGGTTGTGCACTTGGCCCCGGTCTCGAAAAGGGACAACCCGTTGCACATATTGTTCCGGCGACGCAGGATCTTTCCGCCCAGCCGAGCGTCGCTAATGATGTCGCTAATGATAAAGACGGGCCGATCGATCAAGCCCCTAGGTTTAAGTCCCTAAGTCCGCTTGATACGCAGATCGTGACACTTTCCTTTAATTCCGAGGATTACAAAAATATCTTGCAGGCCCTTGCGATGGCGGCCGGGCTTAATCTTGTTATCGATCCAGCTGTTGATGCAATACTCAAGGACAACAGGACGCTTACGGCGGAATACCAAGAGAGGCCTGTCCGTGATGTCTTGGATTCAGTATGCAGGGCGCTGGATATATCGTGGCACGAGTCTGAGGGCACGATCTATGTAACTGCTACGGTTCAAAAGGTATTTAATCTTGATTTTTTGGCCTCTGTGCGTCAGTCAAAATTTACCGTAGGCGGCGATGTCCTTGGCGGAGGTTATGGCAGTATCGGCGCAAGTGGTTCATCAAGCGGTTCGGCAGGGGGTGCCAATAACGTCGTTACCCCGCTAACCGGAAGTTTTGAACTCACGGGTCAGACAGCTGATAAAGTTACGGATATCTACAAAAGTTTGGAGGACTCGCTTAAGGAGCGGATCGGTGATGGTGGATCTTTCTTTTTAAACCGTCAGACAGGGACGTTGCTTGTAAAGGCGAGACCGAGGATTGTCGACGAGATAGGCGTCTATCTCAGAGCGCTTCGTTCGAAATACAGGCGTCAGGTGCTTATAGAGGCGAATCTCCTAGAGGTGCAGC
>NZ_JBMFRG010000038.1:0-20732 GCF_049968175.1 Dissulfurimicrobium sp. | reverse complement strand
CTACCTGATGCGCGGCAAGATGCCGCCGGAAAGCGCAAACCCGGTCTCCTCATTTACGAGCGCTGCGTTCAAAAAATAATGTGAAAGGACCATCACGAGCTGTCTTACCGCACGGAGAACGCTCGCCCGTTTTTCGTTTTCATATCTGAGCGCAGCAAGTCTCCTTTTTCTTTCGATCACCATGCCTGCAAGCAGGCCTGCCACCCCGCAAAGGGATATAAAGGTAAAGGACATGGGCAGCATCTGTCTGGAGAAGATAAGATGCGCAAAGGATGAAAGGCCATGGGCGCCCGGCTCAATATCCAGCTTTCCATGGGAGGTGAACAGGCTCAAGACAAGCATCATGTAAGGATGCGCAAAGAGTGCTCCAGCCGCAATACCGACTGCAAAACATATTGTTTTAAAAGGCATTTTTCCCTTCCTGAAAACCGCATGGAAGGAATTGAAATTTGATTCATGCCTGCCTTTCCATTGCATCGAGCAGGGTATGGAGGTTTTTCTTTAATTCAATAAAAAGGGTCTCAGTTCCAAGAAGCTTATCCGCTTTTTGTATGAATTCTCCTTCCTCAAGGAGCTCCTCCTGGCAACCTCTTACAATGGCCTCAATGCTTTCTCTTGTGGACTCCATGTGAAATTGCAGCCCTACGACCCTTTCCCCATAGACAAAGGCCTGATTGGCGCATGCCATGGAAGATGCGATGTGGAGGGCGCTTTCGGGTATTGCAAAGGTATCGCCGTGCCAGTGGAAGGCCTTGAATGTGGCGGGCAGACCTTTAAATATCGGCGAATTCCATCCGTGAGGCGTGAGGGAGACGTCGAACCATCCGATCTCCTTCACTATGTTCCTGCGCACGGGGGCTCCAAGCACATTTGCAAGGAGCTGTGCGCCAAGACAGACCCCAAGGATCAATTTGTCAGCCTTGATAGACGCTTCAATAAATTTTTTTTCTTTGGAGAGCCATGGGTATCTGTCCTCGTCGTAGACGCCCATCGACCCACCCATTACGATCAGCCAGTCGAAGGCGTCAACCTCGGGCAGTGGATCGCCCTTATATACGTGAACACCCGATACGGTATAGCCCTTTTCAGCGGCCCATCCGCCTATGGCCCCGATCCCCTCGAATGATTCGTGCTGTATGTAGCATATGCGCATACCACTCCCTCGCCATATTTATGCATGCCATTTCTTAAATAATTCCCGTTCAGCAAGGGCCTTGCGTTCCTCATAGGCCTTTCTCGTTATCCTAACGTCCTCTAGGAAGTGGTCAAGTTCTTTCATGGTAAGGGCCTGCGGTCCATCGCACAGCGCCAGTTCGGGCCTTGGATGGAACTCTACCAGGATCATGTTTGCCCCTGCAATGACGCCCTGGGCCGTTGCATGAAATATATCAAGGATGCCGTCAGCAGCCCTGTCCTTTGTCCCGACGGAATGGGTCGGGTCTATGCATACCGGGAGTCTGGTAAGACGTTTGATCACCGGCACATGGGAAAAATCAACGAGGTTTCGGTGCGGGTCGCCAAGCCTTGTCTTTACACCTCTCAGACAGAATATGATCTTGCGGTTGCCTTCGCTTGCTATATATTCACAGGCGTTCAGCGCCTCCTCGATGCTGAGCCCCATGCCTCTTTTATAGAGGACCGGAAATTCCTGCTGTGAACCAGCGGCCTTCAACAGTTCGAAGTTCTGCGCATTCCTGGTGCCTATCTGGAGCATGACGCCGGTTGGCCTTCCGGCCTTTTCAAGCGCATCTGCAATTTCGTCTATATGGTCCTCTCTAAGGACCTCCATTGCTATCACCTTGATCCCGTATTTTCCGGCCAGTTCGAACACCCACGGGAGGCAATCCTTGCCATGGCCCTGGAAGTCATATGGGCTTGTGCGGGGCTTGTATGCGCCCATCCGGGCTGTGACGACCCCAGTCCTCTGGAGGTTCTTGAGTATGATTTCTACATGTTCTCGGGTATCGACCGCACATGGTCCTATGAATGTATGCAGGGAGTTCTGATCAAAGTAAAGGCCATTGTATTCAAACCCGATCTGGTCCAGTTGCCCGCCGTGGCGTCCTATCAGACGGTACTTACTCGAGACGCGTACTACCTTTTCGACACCTGGCATGTGTTCGATGGTCTCGGTCGGTATGTGGTGGGTAGGCCCTATGAGATATATCTCAGTAACCGTACGGCTTACGCCACTCACCTCTGATATCTTGGTCTTTATGTCGGGAAATTGGCGTAGATATTCAAGTATCCCACTCACCTCCGGGCCGTTCGGCTCGACCTCTGGCTTAATAATGATTATCATGACGTTACCTCTTTTTTTCTGATTTTTTCTGAAGTTAGTCTTGATGGCGTCGCAAAAAACGCCGACTGCCATGTTGCTCTGCCTCCTTCGTCACCACGGCGTACGGGGCGTACAGGAGGTATGCCTTATTCCTTAGGATCTGCACGCCTTGCATTGACGATTTTTGCTTAACCATCTCATGTCAATGACTTTTTTACGAGACCATCAATTTTTTATACTTTCACAGATTATGCAAATAAATGCAAGTACTGCCCGACATATAAGTAAGGCTACCATAATGGTCTTTAGACCTTTTCCACAATGATCTCCCTTGCCTCTTCATGACGAAGGCTTACGTGGTAGCCTTTTATCAGGTATTCTACTGGGTCTTTAAGTGGGGCGTATTTTACCACCTCCACCTCTGCCATAGCTACAAAACCCATCTCAAGTAGTCTTTTTTTAAATGGGCCTCTGGCGAGTATCTTTACAACCCGGGCTTTTTCACCGGTATGGAGGTCATCAAGTGTCGTCACCGCTGTTTCCCTTTCATGCTTGCAATACAATTAAGCCTTTTACAGAAGGGCTGTTATCCTCATTCCGGACAAAGGCCTTTTTTATTTCATTAGGTTCCATTGAGTTCCCTTCGGCAGACAGAAACGAAAGGGCAAAATGGCAGTAAAATTTTAATAAGGTCAATATGCAAGAAGGCATCTTTGACCCCTATTGGATAACTTTACAGACAAAAAAAGGGGCAACTCTTCGTAGCCCCTTTTTGGCGAAGTTATCTAAAATTTAATGCGTTGGGCGCACATTGGAGGCCTGCGGACCTTTCGGGCCGTTTACCACATCGAATTCCACCTCTTGGCCTTCACTTAGGGACTTGAATCCTTCAGACTGAATTGCACTGAAATGAACGAACACATCAGGTCCTTTTTCCTGCGAGATGAACCCGAATCCTTTTTGATCATTAAACCATTTAACGGTACCTTTTGCCATGGACATTGCTCCTTTCCTTGTGATTTAGGATTTAGATATTTCTGGGCATTTTACCCATACGTTGCACTACCGATGGTTCGAAACGCCCAGACGGAAAGGTCCGTCCTTCTGCTGATTTTCTACGTCCATCGAGTGTAAACCTGTTGTTCATTGGTGATTCAATTAAATTATTGGATTTGACTTGGGGGGATTTTCTTGCAAGATAATAACTTAGAAATTTGCACTACTCTCCCGATCGTTACCTCACCTTCTTTTCAATAAATGATAGGGCATGTCCGTCATTTCGTCAAGTAAAAATTTCAATCTCGAGGGATAGGCAGGTCATCTATCCGTAGAAAGTTGTTTTTTTTCATATAATCCCTCACCCCTGCTATGATATCGATGGCTACAGAAGGTTTTACCAGCGTGGCAGTCCCGACCTCGATGGCCGACGCCCCTGCCATAAGGAACTCAAGTGCATCGCTGGCGCTTGATATCCCGCCTATCCCTATAATCGGCACGTCGATCGCCCCGGCCACCTGCCATACCATGCGAAGGGCTATGGGTTTGATGGCGGGACCAGAGAGGCCGCCGACGACATTTCCAAGGGCTGGGCGTCTCTTGTCGATGTCTATAGCCATTCCAAGAGGGGTGTTTATGAGGGAGATGGCATCTGCCCCTGCCGCCGTGACCGCTCTGGCTATTTCGACTATATCCGTCACGTTGGGCGAGAGCTTGACGATTACAGGAAGGCCGGTTGCGGCCTTTACGGCCCTTGTTACCCCTGCCGCAGCGTTCGGGTCCGCGCCGATGGCCAGTCCGCCTGCCAGCACATTAGGGCATGAGATATTCACCTCTATTGCATCTATCCCGTCTGTCCCGTCAATGCGTCTTGCCAGACTTGCGTATTCTTCTTGAGAGTTTCCGAGGATGTTGACAATGACCCTGGTATTGATCTTTCTGAGCCAGGGCAGCTTATCCCTGATAAACGCCTCTATCCCTATATTTTCAAGACCTATGGAGTTCAGGAGGCCGCACGGCGTCTCTGCTATGCGGGGCGGGGGGTTGCCCTGCCTTGGCTTCAGGGACAGACCCTTTACGACGATTCCGCCAAGTGCGCTGAGATCGATAAGGTCGCCTATCTCCACCCCATAGCCGCATGTCCCTGAGGCAAGGAGTACTGGATTTTTCAACTTCAATCCACCTACATCAACAGACATATCCGGAGATATATCCTGGTCTTGCGGCATTTTTACCCTGGTCGTTTTCTTCATATCTCCCAGTCTATCTCCGTTGAATCTGTCACAGGCCCGTCTTTGCAGACATGAAGATAACCCCCGCTGGTCTTTTTGACCGCGCAGCCAAGGCATGCCCCTATGCCACAGGCCATCCCAGCCTCAAGCGAGGCCTCACACCTCGTTCCAAACTTGACTGTAAGGTCGTGTACAGCCCTCATCATGGGCCATGGACCGCAGGTATGGATCAATACATTTTTCTTAGAGAGGCATAGCTCCTTTTCAAGCATAGCCGTCACAAGACCCTTTTCGCCGAGGCTTCCATCTTCGGTAGTGATTAGGAGTCGTTCCGCGGATGCCTCAAATGTCTTGACGACCGGCAATATCTCTCCTTTCGTCTTGGCGCCTAGTATCACGCTGAACGCGCCTTCAAGCCTTTTTGCCAGGAAATGCAGCGGCGCCACGCCCATTCCGCCTCCGGCAAGGATGCGAGGTCCGCTGTGGTCAAGCCTGAATCCCCTGCCCAATGGCCCGATGATATCCAGGGAGTCACCCTCTTTTTTTTGAGAGAGGATATCCGTGCCCCGCCCTGTGACCTTATAGAGAAAGGATATATCCCCACTGTCTCCACTGTCGAAGATGGAAAGTGGCCGGCGAAGGAGCGGGTCAGACCGCAGATTGCCGTTTACGCTGAGCATGCAGAACTGTCCGGGTCTTGCGGCCCTGGCTATCTCCGGCGCCAGGATGGTCATAAGGAAGACGTCGTCAGACAACTTTTCGTTTTTTTTGATCTCTGCGCTCAGATCATATCTTGCCAAAGTTACATCCTCCATGTGAGGGATATGGCCGTGGCGGTAAACAAGATGATGCTTATGGCCGCGTTGCAGTTAAAAAATGCGGCGTCCATCTTTGAAAGGTCATCGGGCTTTACAAGCCTTCCTTGTGCAAACAGCAGTACAAAGACCGCAAGGACGCCGGCAAAGTATATCCAATTTAGACGAGCGAGCAATCCCGCCGATGCAAAGAGGATGAAGGCAGCCATATGTGATAGCCTCGATATGATGAATGCCTTTTTTGCGCCGAATGCGGCAGGAATGGATTTCAGCCCCTCCTTCCGGTCGAATTCCGTATCGAGGCAGGCGTAGAGGATATCAAAGCCGGCCATCCAGAATAGAAACCCAAGACTCAATACAATGGGCACAGACTCGATGTCGCCCCTGACCGCTATCCAGCCGGCGGTCGGGGCTATCCCGATCGAAAGGCCGAGAAAGATATGACAGAGGAATGTGAACCGTTTCATGTATGAATACAGCAGCAGGAGTGCAAGGACAAACGGAGAAAGGATGAATGCAAGGTGGTTAAGTTCATACGCCGACAGAAAATACAGCATGGCGGCGGCTATCGTTAGGCCCCAGGCTTCTTTCAGTCTTATGTCCCCCCTAGGCAGGGCACGTTGCGCCGTTCTGGGATTTTTTGCATCAAAAGGGAGGTCAACGATGCGGTTGAAGGTCATTGCGGTGGTCCTTGCCCCAACCATACCAACAAGGATCCAGAGGGAGGTCTTTAAATCAGGTGGGCCGCCTGCGGCCAGAAAGGCCCCGAGGAAGGCAAAGGGCAGGGCGAAGACGGTGTGTTCAAACTTGATCATCTCAAGGATCGTCTTTGTCTTTTTTATAACATAGGTCATACGCCGCATCTCCCTTCCCATCGTTTTAGGTTTTCTATATTAAAACCTAGGAATTCTGCTATCCTCCCTGCAAAAAACAAGGCCATCTCGTCAATGTTCCTTGGTTTGTGATAGAAGCTAGGCATGGCCGGATAAATGACCGCACCCGCCTCCTCTGCCAAGAGCATATTCCTTAAATGTATGCGGTTGAAGGGGGTTTCCCTTGGGACGATTACAAGCGGGCGTCTTTCCTTCAAAAAGCAGTCCGCCGCCCTGTGTATGAGATTTCCACTTATGCCGTGGGCGATTGCTGCAAGGGTACCCATGGTGCATGGGAGGATCACCATTGCCTGCCATCTTGCACTGCCGCTCGCGGGCCGGGCCGTAAGGTCATCCACCCCGTACACGACATCGGCTGTTTTCTTCAGCATCCTGCATCCTTCGTCTCCAAGTTCAAGTCTCGTCACCTCCATGCCAGCCTTGGATATGACAAGGTGGACCTCTTGGCCAAGGTCTTTCATTATCCCCATGAATTTCAGGCTGTAGATGGCTCCGCTTGCGCCTGTGATCGCGAGGAGGACAGGGGCATTTTCTGTCCAGTTTATTTGGTTTGTCACTTCTCAGCCCCTCCGATCAAGACCGAGTTTGGGCCACAGCCTGTCTATCCTGGTCTTTACATCCCTGTCCATCTCTATTATATCCGGCCATTTTCTCATAAAACCCTCCTCCGGCCATTTTTTGGTACAATCTATACCCATCTTGCTCCCGTAATGCGGAAGCGGCGAGGCGTGGTCAAGGGCGTCTACCGGGCCGTCTACAAATACCGTGTCGCGCCGCGGATCCACGTTGTTTCCAAGTCTCCAGAGGCAGTGAGAGACGTCTTGGACGTCTACTTCTTTGTCAAAGACACAAATGATCTTGGAGAACATCATCTGACCCAGACCCCAAATGGCGTGCATGACCTTCTTGGCATGACCCGGATAGCGCTTGTCTATGGAAATGAAGACTAGGTTGTGGAAGATGCCCTCGATAGGCAGGTTCATATCGATGACCTCGGGCATGGTCTTTTTGATCAGAGGTAAAAAAAGTCGTTCGGTGGCCTTTGCCATGTAACAGTCTTCCTGAGGGGGTCTGCCTACTATCGTAGCCGGGTATATGGCGTCTTTTCGGTGGGTCATGCAGGTTACATGGAAGACCGGGTAGAGATCGGCAAGGGAATAATAACCCGTGTGGTCGCCGAACGGGCCCTCCATACGTCTCTCACCGGGTTCCACATAACCTTCAAGCACGATCTGTGAATAGGCCGGGACCTCGAGGTCAATGGTCAGGCATTTAACGAGCTCGACAGGTTCGTTTCTTAAAAATCCGGCGAAGATCACCTCGTCTATGTCTTCAGGGAGCGGGGCTGTGGCCGCGTAGGTCATGGCTGGATCAGGGCCTATGGCGACCGCCACTGGGAGGCGTTTTCTTAGGCGCTCTGCGACCCTGTAGTGCTGGGCGCCCCCTTTGTGGGCGTGCCAGTGCATGCCGGTGGTGTTTTTGTCAAATATCTGCATCCTATACATGCCAGCGTTTCTTATGCCTGTCTCAGGGTGCCGGGTAAACACAACCGGAAGCGTGATGAACGGCCCCCCATCCTCGGGCCAGCAGTGAAGCACGGGTAGAAGGCCTAGATCAACATCTTCCCCCTTATAGACCACCTCTTGACACATGGCCTTTTTGACCAGTTTTGGCATGGCCGAGTCCATGCGTCTGAGTTTCGGGATGAGCCTCAGCTTCTTGATTATGGTGTCCGGCGCCTCCGCCTCGATAAAGTCCATGACCTCTTCGCCAAGGGCGTTTAGGTTAGGCACTTCAAGGGCCATAGCCATCCTTTTATAGGAACCGAAGGCGTTTGTAAGTACAGACATCTTGAAACCCCGGACATTTTCGAACAGCAGCGCGGGGCCATAGCGTTTTGATACCCTGTCCGTTATCTCGGTTATCTCAAGACGTGGGCTCACCGGTTCCTTTATGCGGACCAGTTCGCCTGCGGCGTCAAGCCTCTTTACAAATTCCTGCAGATCGCGGTAGGCCATGAAAGCTCCTTTGTTTAAGGAAAATTTAACGGTTGTTCTCAGCAAGTGTAAGGTCTTTTGTAAAAAAGGCAAGAAATGCAACGTGGGTTACCTGTATCTTTTTACATCCATTACCTTACATGTATCTGCTATCCATTCCGGATATGCATGAATCCATTATGAAAGAGTTGTAGACCTAGTTGGTGAATACAATAATGAAGTTAGACTGGTGATTTAGAAATTGGTTTATACACAGCACGCCCGGAAAGATGCTCAGAAACTATTTTTAGCAGTTTGAAAGAAGAAACACAGTCACTTTTGATGGTTCTGCGTGAAAATCCATTTAAAATCAACTACTTAAAAATTGGCTGGTGATTTGTCCATTCACCCTCAACAATGACCACGTCCTCTGTACGTGAATCTCGCTGCCTGATTTCGAGGATAGCGAAAGTATTAGCCTAAGGCAAGGGCGCCGCCGCGAGGTGGGGCCTAAAGGAAGCCGGAGTGCAAAGCTGTGAGCCGACGAACAGAAACGTCATATAAGATATAAGGCGAGTCTCCGGGTAAGACAGCACAGCATGCCAGAGCCCTGGATTGATTGCGCGCCATTCAGACGCTTACCCGTTGGACGTCCCATTTTACTGTCCTGCAAAATGCTCAGGGGATACGGTAAATGGCGCGGTTGTGCAGTGGAAGTTGATGCTCGCCGTCCATGGCTCAACCCCCTATCGGGCACCTGCGTCTGTCCCATTCCGCGGTCCTGCGGAATGGTAACGTCCTTATCCGGGGAGACCTGTCTCTAATGCTGGGCAGATTCCTGTTCAGTGAGAATATGGCAGGGGCTATAGGTACCCAAATGTCCCGGCTTCTCCAGGAGGGAGTTTTTGCCTGGGAGGGATACGAACCCAAGGAAAGCGGATAGGACAGGAAATTGTCCAGCGCCATACTGGGCAACCTTTGTGGTGAAGGGGCAGGAGTCAGCAGGGGCCATAGCAGGCGAAGGAATCTGCCATGGGCGCCGTGGCAGTTAGAAACGAGCCCTGGAAAACAGGGATAGACTCACCTCGCCGAAGGGCCGAACACGAAGAAAGGGGGAATACATCTATGAGTTCTGACACGTTGTTGAATCTGTACGGGGGAGAGGTGGCAGTGCGCGTCATGGAAAGGCGGACTGCTGGTTTTGATCTGCTTGAGCATATACTTGAGCCTGACAACCTCAACCGTGCCTGGAAACAGGTAAAGGCTAACAAAGGGCTCCAGGAGCTGATGGAGTTACCATAGCGCAGTTTCCGGCATACATCGAGGAGAGATGGCACGGTATAGGCGCTGCCATACTGGATGAACATATGTCCTATCTCCGGTCCTGAGGCTGAAGATACCGAAACGTGACAGAGGAACGCCCTTGGATACTACCCTAATGGACCGAGTGATCCAGCAGGCCATGGCCCAGGTTCTAATGCCGATGTTCGACCCGGAGTTCCAGGAATCGAGCTTTAGTTTCCGTTCGGGCCGTTCCGCGTATAACCAGTCTACCAGGTACGGAACTACATCATAAAGCAGGGTTACAGGATAGCAGTGACATGGCCCTTGCGGGATTTTTCGATATGGTAAACCAGGATGTGCTGATGAGCCGCATATCCCGCAAGGTTAAGGATAAGAGGGTTCTTGGGCTCATCAGCCGGTATCTCCGTGCCGGTGTGGTCAACAAGGGATGCCCGTAGGCCATCCGCAAGGGCATGCCCCAGTGAGGGCTTTTTTCACCGCTTCTTGCAAATATCCTGAAGATGACCTGGATAGGGAGCTTGAGGAAAGGGAGTCCTCGATTTGTAAGATATGCTGATGACTTTATCTAAAGTAAAGCCGGCGTACGCCGGCTATTTACAACAGAGGTCACTTCCCGTAGCGTTTCTGGTAGAACTCCTGGATCTTCGCGCGATCCTCCTTGGAGAGCCCCTGCTTCAGCCAGCAGTTGGCCGGTTCGTTGAGGACCTCGGCCGTGACGCCCGGCAGAAGTGCTTCCGCCTCGGGAAGGAACCTGCTGTAGAAGTCCTTCGCCACATCGTAAAAACCGTGCCACTGGACATAGTCGGGCCCCATCATGGAGGCCCCCATGCGGGCTCTACGACCTTCGTGATGCCAGATCTCGAAGTAGTCCCACTGGATCTTCTTAGAGAAGGGGGATGGACCAAGTTTGCCCGCTGCCTGGAGCTTGGCCATGATGACCTTGGCGGGCTCTCCGAACTTGTGGTTGTAGAGCTCCACGGCGTAATCGTACTGGACATAGAAGTTGTTGACCCAGTCCGAGGCGTGACAGTTGAAGCAGACCTTCTCCATCTCATTGCGTTTCTGCTGCCAGTTGGCCGTGTGGATCGATACCTCTGGCCTGAGCGTCCAGGAGAGGCGCGTGCCAACGTCATGGGTCTTGGCCACTCCTTTGGCTGCGCCCATGTGGCAGGTGGCGCAGGTGGGGGCGGCATTGTAATCCTTCCCCAGGATCCAGGAACGCGAATCGAGATTCATCCGCCCCTTCAGAGTGGCATAGGTGACGCCGTGTTTGCTCTCGGCATAGATCTCCTCTTGGGGATGGTCGGGGCCCAGGTGGCAGTAGCCGCAGCCCTCTGGCTGACGGGCGATAGAGACAGAGAAGGTATGGCGGCTGTGGCAGACGGAGCAGGAGCCCTTGGAACCGTCGGGGTTGATGCGACCGATGCCCTCGTTGGGCCAGGTGGCGGGGTCAAGCTTGCCGTTTTTGAGCACCTTTACGGTGCTGCCGTGGCATTGAACGCAGCCACTCACTGTCGCTGGCGGTCCCTCCACCACGTCGCCGAGCACGTTGTCAAGCGAACCCAGAATCTTACCTGCTTGAGCGTGATGGCTAGCCTCGAACTGGGCTGTCTCGTCGGGATGGCATTGGCTGCACTGCTTGGGGGTGACGACGACGGAGATGCGGTGGCCGTAGTGCTCGAAGCCGTCGGGACGGCCCTTGTCTACCTGGTGGCACTCGAAACATGCGATGCCCGCCTTTGCGTGCCGGCTCTGCGCCCACTGTTGCACTACCACTGGGTCCGCCTCCTTCTCGTGGCAGGCGATGCAAGCCCTGCTCTCAGGAGAGTTGGCCGCCAGAAGTGCCTTCATGGCGGACGCAGTCTTTGGGCCTACTGCGAGGATCAAGGCCGCTAAGGTGGCTAAAATGATAGAGAAATGGTACCAACCTTTCCTCATGGTCTTTCCTTTCTTGGCAGTTTGATAAAAATTCCCTATTATAGGGGGAGCATAAAAAAATGATACTGTCAACTATTTTGTGTGAATTTTAAAATAGGCAAATTGGGTCGCACCTTGCCTATTGGATTTGACCTCCAGGTCAGTTCCATTTTTAATGATATAAATGCGAGAAGCCTGTAACAGGCATCCTCCCCGGCTACGATCTCCATGGGCCTTGTCCTGCGCCTGAATTCCTTGTTTAGCCGCTCAATGATGTTCGTTGTCCGCAATGATATCCATTCCTCTTCCGGAAAGTTGAAGAATGTCAGACAGGAATACCTTCTCAAGACCCGAAAGTCCATCCATAATCCCAAGCATGACCGATCCGCTACCTTTGATACAGAACCCCCTGGGATATCCGCTGTTAGATGATTTGCCTCGCCCTTGGACCGTTTATATTCATTACGACCCAGATAGTGCGTCAGCTCCGCTTGTTTTTGTTATTTGGGATAACAAATATTATATAAGTGTGCCCCTTTTTTACCCTATTTTATTTTCACATAAGAAAAGTTATAATATTTATTTTTTTCCATTTGGCTATAAGTTGTGGAATCAGCTCCGGCGGGTCCTGAATATCTGCATCGATTGGAATGACAGCCATTCCAGATGAAAAATCAAGCCCTGTCGTTAAAGCTGCTCCTTTTGATTAGATACCTCCCCCGGTAACAAACCCTACCCCCCATTGTCAAGACAAAAAACAGGCCTCTTTACAGGCCTCTTTAAGGTGGATTAATTGAAATAGTCGTGATTTAATCTGATACTTCTTGTATAGATGGAATGAAATAATGAAATAAGGAGGAGTCAGATGACAACGGATCAGAAGATTATCAAGAACAAGCTTGGGCTGCCGGACAACACCGCCCTTGCAAGTTTTGAGTTCTTCATGTGCAATCATGACAAACTGTTTTTGTTGTCAATGCAAGTCATTTTATAATGGGAAAAGAAGACCAGCCATGAAAGAAGGTGGAAATATCCCGCTTGCCGAGCGTATGAGACCGGCAGATCTGAGTGAGGTTGTGGGCCAGCAGCACCTCCTTGGGCCCGGCAAGGTCTTGAGCGGCATAATAGCCGGCGGCAGGCTCCCATCCATAATACTCTGGGGGCCGCCAGGCTCAGGAAAGACGACCATTGCAAGGCTTCTGGCCAGGGCCGTGAATGCGAATTTTGTGAGTTTTTCCGCGGTGCTCTCTGGGGTTAAAGAATTGAGGGCGGTGATAGAAGAGGCCAGGGCGGATACGAAAAAGTACTTGCGGCCAACGATCCTCTTTGTGGATGAGATACACAGGTTTAACAAGGCCCAGCAGGACGCCTTTCTCCCCCATGTGGAACAGGGGGTCATAACGCTCATAGGCGCGACCACGGAAAATCCGTCTTTTGAGATCATCTCGCCGCTTCTTTCAAGGTGCAAGGTCCTGACCCTTGATCCCCTTGACGAAGTGGCCTTGAAAACGATCCTTGACCGGGCGCTGGCGGACAGGGAAAGGGGATTGGGTGCGCTTGAGCTCTCTATAGAGCCTGAGGCTGCGGAATTGCTGATAGGACGCGCGGATGGAGATGCAAGGACGCTTCTGAACAACCTTGAACTTTCCGGGGAGCTTGCCGCCTCTGCAAGGGCTGAGGGCAAGGGGGCGCTTATAACCGTAGGTCTTGTAGAAGAGGCGATACAGCAGAAGGCCTTGCGCTACGACAAGGCCGGTGAGGAACACTACAATCTTATCTCCGCCTTTCACAAGAGCCTGAGGGGCAGCGACCCTGATGCCGCCCTTTACTGGATGGCGCGGATGTTGGCGGCAGGGGAGGAGGCGCATTATATCGCAAGGCGGATGATCCGCTTTGCGTCAGAAGACGTGGGGAATGCAGATCCTAGCGCCCTCTCGATAGCTGTTTCTGCCCTGCAGGCGTTTGATTTTCTTGGTCCGACGGAAGGCGAACTCGCCCTCGCCCAGGCCGTGGTATATCTTGCAACCGCGCCCAAGAGCAACGCAGTCTATATGGCCTATGGCGATGCACAGGCGGACGCTAGGCGGCTCGGTTCCCTTGCTGTGCCGCTTCACATAAGAAATGCCCCGACGAGGCTCATGAAGGAGCTGGGCTACGGTGAGGGTTACCACTACGCCCATGACTATCCGGACGCCCTTGTACCGCAGGAATATCTGCCGGCTGAGCTCAAAAACCGCATATACTATAGGCCTACTGACAGGGGATACGAGCATATTGTTAAGGAGCGTCTTGAAAAGTGGCGGAAGATCCTTGCACAGCGAAGGGCTATCAAGAGGTAGTAATCTCTGATTTGAATTTTGCCTTGCACGATCCCGACGTCGGTGATTGACACGGCTGTGGAGTTTTGTTATCAGAGTGATGTTGATTTGTCCATCCAGATGCCGGAGTGGTGGAACTGGTAGACGCGCTGGACTCAAAATCCAGTAGGCCCTGCGCCTGTGAGAGTTCGATTCTCTCCTCCGGCACCATCAGGTTTATCAGGTTTATCGAAAATTTGTCCCGCAGCCCTTTATATCAGATAGATTGGGCTTATAATAGGCCTAAATTTATATATCGGGTATCCCTTCCATGATAGGTTTCGACACCTCGGTGTTTCCAACGCTTAATTTTCGTTCCAGGGAGGAGTTCTGGGGTCTTGTCGACCGACTTAGGGCGTTTTTTGACCGTTATTGCAAGGGACATCCGGCAATTGAGGAAAAGGCGGTTATGCTCAAGACCGCATTCGATAGGCTCGATCCCTTTATCCAGTCTTATACAGCCAAGGTCTGTCCTTATTGCGGCACCGTTTGTTGTGCGATGCGTCACGGCGTCCCGGAATTTGCTGATATCGTCGGGTTTCTTGCGATGGGTCTAGATGTACCGCTCTATGACCTCAGCCGCGATATGGGTGGCGCATGCCAATTCATGGGCAAGGCTGGCTGTTCGCTCAGGCGGATTGAAAGGCCGTATAGATGCACCTGGTATTTCTGCGACCCGCTTCTTAAGCAGATCGAGATAGGGCCTGTTTCCCATTACAGGCGTTTTATAAGGGATGTGGAAGGGCTGGCGGCGGCGCGGGGAGGGCTCATGGCGGTGTTTTATGGGATATGGTCGGAAAAGGCTGGAGATCGGCCATGAGGCTTACAGCCAATCACCTTACAGTCTTAAGGGTTGCGCTCCTCCCGCTTCCATATTTCCTCGTCTATGGTGGAAAGATGGAGCGTGTGGCAGCCGTAGCCGCCTTTGCAGTCCTTGGGATCACCGATTATTTGGACGGCCTGCTTGCCAGGAGGGACGGCGGCACCAAGCTAGGCGCCTTATTGGATCCTTTGGCTGATAAGATCTTTGCGGCGGTTACCTTGATTCCCATTGTGGACCTCCGCATCCTCCCCATGTGGGTTGTATGGCCTATTTTTTTACGTGAGTTCCTGGTGACGGAGATGAGGAGGTTTCTCTTGGTGGAGAGGCTCGAACTCCCAGTCACAGAGCTTGCAAAGATCAAGACGACGCTCCAGATGACCGGTGCTGGCCTTATTTTGCTTACCGATGTATTTCCTGACAAGACGGTATCTGCAGCCTTTCTTTCAGGGGCCTTGCTTGCAAGCCTTTTTCTGGCAATAGGGCTCTATTGGCGCAACGGTTATGTTTCTGAAAGGATAAAGACCGCCCTCGGGTTTCTCGTTTTGGGGCTTTTCGTGCTCATATTTTTTAGTGCGCCGACGGCGAATCTTGTATATGGCATCGTGATGCTAGGCATAACATTCATCTCTGCTTGGCGTTACATAACAGCTGGGTTGCCCGCTTGTGCAAAAAAAGGTCTCTTGGTCCAAGGTCGGCTCATTCTTGCCCTTGCATTTCCTCTCATCCCATTGGGGCTTATGACCAACGTCCAGACTGGCGTAACTGGCGTTGTCGTCTTCATTATTGTTTTTGAATTTGTCGCCCAAGGTATCGACATGTGGGCCCTCAAAGAAGGCCTTGTGGATATGGCATGGGTCAAGCCTTTTGTATGTCTGCCGGCCGGCATGGTTATATTGGCCATTGGCGTCAACATCTTTGGGTCTTCCGATGGCATCAGGTTATATCTGTTGGCGACTTCTTTAATGTCGGGCGGCTATTTGATCCTTGACGGCTTGATCCATCGGCGTCTAATCTGGAGGCAACGATGTATCTGAACAATGGAAATGAACTTTATGAAGGGAGAGGAGGGCGGGCATTTTCAACCGTCAGGGAAGAGATAGAGGCCAGGGAAAGGATCATTCTTTGCAAACAGGCCTGTCTCAGTTCGGAGACGAGGGGCAGGCGTGTATATGTTGCGCCTTGTCCTATCAGGACGGCGTTTCAGAGGGATAGGGATCGCATCGTTTATTCCAAGGCGTTTAGACGCCTTAAGCACAAGACCCAGGTCTTTCTCTCACCCATGGGAGATCACTATCGGACCCGTCTTACACATACCCTGGAGGTGGCTGAAATCGCCCGCACGATAGCGAGGGCGCTGCGCCTTAATGAAGACCTCGCCGAGGCTGTAGCGCTGGCCCATGATCTGGGCCATACGCCTTTTGGTCATGCCGGTGAGACCATTTTGAATGAGATCGTGCCGGGCGGTTTCTCGCATTGTTCTCAGAGTATCAGGGTGGTTGACGTGCTTGAAAACGGTGGCATGGGTCTGAATCTGACTTATGAAGTAAGGGACGGTATCCTCAAGCACTCCAAGGGGTTCGGTGAGATCATCCCGAAAAACCTGGATGACTGGGCCCAGACCGTTGAGGGTAGGGTGGTCAGGATAGCAGATGTAATAGCATATTTGAGCCATGACCTTGATGACGCTATAAGAAGCAGTGTAATAAGTGAAAGCGATGTCCCTGTTGAGTGCCAGGAGGTCCTTGGAGAGAGTCACAGTGCCAGGATCTCTTCCATGATAAGGGATGTGATTCAGAATACCAAGGTCACCGATGATGGCGAGATGGTTTTGGGTATAAGCGGGCATGTTTATGATGCAATGCTCGAATTGAGGGCATTTTTGTATGAAAACGTTTATCGCGCCCCACAGGTCCATAATGAATTTGAAAAGGCAAGGAAGATACTCTTTGATCTCTATAACTATTTTCTTACCCATAGAGACAGGTTCTTCAAGGAAAGGAGGAGATTCCTCGAGGAGGACGTAGTAGATACTGAAAACAACGTCTCCTATGAGAGGAGTGTCTGCGATTTTATAGCAGGGATGACGGATCGCTACGCCCAGGATCTTTTTACCAGGATATTCGTGCCCTCACCTTATGTCTGAATTGAGACGGCGGTTCCCCCCAGACCCGGCTCATCAGGCGGAATAATCCCTTTAGGGACGATGCCTGCCGCCTCTCCGCCTAGAATATATCCCCCGTCAAGTCGGATTATTGCCCCTGTCATAAAGGTAGCGTCCCTGACGAGAAAATTGACCGCCTGTGCGACTTCATGGACTGCACCCGTGCGCTTTAGCAGGGTGTGATCGATGATGGCCTTCTTTTCATCTTCGCAGAGCAACCCCCATCCCCTTGTCCCTGGGCCGTGGCGTGTATCAAAGAAGCCTAGCATCAGTTCATTCACCCGTACCTCCGGTGCCGCCTCCCTTGCCCATGTCTCTGTAAGCGTCCGAATGGCCCTGTTTGACAGGGAATAGCAGTCGTGAAACACCTTTGCCGCTGGACCGCACCTGCCTATAATTCCTGCTATGGACGATATGTTTACCACGGTCCCGTTTCCGGTTTTTTTTAAAAGAGGTAGGGCCTGTTTAAAGAGCATCCACTTTGCGGTGATGGTCGTGTTGAATTCAAGCTCCCACTGTCTCTTGGTATATTCGCCATGCACTATCGGCCAACCTCCGCGCTCTATGTTGTTTATGAGTATGTCGAGGCGCCCGAAACGCCTCATTGTCTCGTCTATCACCTTCTCGGCACCCCCGGGTGCCGTAAGATCGACCGCCACCGCGTGGTATTCTGCGCCCGCGTTCCTTAGTGTTTTGTGCATGTTGGGCAGTTCTTCTAGCCAGTCGTAATATGTTACCACGCACTGAACCCTCATCCTTGCAAGGCCTGCCGCTATGGCAAGGCCTATTCCCTTTATGGCGCCGGTCACGATGGCTGTTTTCCCAGAGAGTTTCATTGCAACCCTTTGTTTATCTTGTCAATAATTAAAATTTATGGCCTTTAAAGATATTTTATATTATAATATAAAAATAAAAATTTTTCTTTAACCTCCACAGGAGAACCCGATGTACGCACCCAAAGACAGCCAGGGTCCCATTGTCCCTGTAAGATTTGATCTGAACAGTAATTTTACCTTTTCATGCGGAAAGGATTCCGCTTGTTTTACGAAGTGTTGCAGAAATATCAAGATCATGCTTACTCCTTATGACATTATCATGATGAAAAAGGAGCTAGGCCTGACCTCAGATGAATTTCTTTTTTTATTTACTGAGCCTGGCTTGATCGCGGCTACCGAGCTCCCAATCCCGATCTTGAAGGTCATGGATGAAGAAATCAGGGCCTGCCCGTTTCTCAAGGAAACCGGCTGCTCAATATATAGCGTAAGGCCGCTTACGTGCAGGTACTATCCTCTTGGGGCAGGCATATTCCACAATAGAGACGCATCGTCTGACGAGCGTTTTTTCGCTATGATAAAGGAACCACACTGCCTAGGGCATTTATCGGAAAGGGAGTGGACGGTCAGGGAATGGATTGAAAATCAAGGGATAAATCGATATGAAGAGGTGAATGCAGGCTGGGTTGGATTGATCCTCAAGAGGAAATCCCTTGGCCCATTTGTGGATATCTCCGAAAAGACCTTGCAGATGTTCTTTATGGCCTGTTACAACATAGACGCCTTCAGGCGTTTTGTGTTCGAGAGCAGGTTTCTGGATATCTATATAGTTCCCAAAGAGAGGCAGGAAGAGATTATTGCGGATGATGTGTCGGCCCTCGATTTCGGTGTTAAGTGGTTGGAAACGACACTTCTGGGATCCAGAAATTTCAGCATTAGACAATACTCCACAGATGCGATAGATTAAAAAGGCTTGACAATATCTGTTTAAACCAGTATTAAATGCGAACTTTGTTTGTAGTGTTCAGATCACGCTTGCGTAGAGCAAAAGCCTGCAAGGACGTGGAACGATTTTTATTTTTTTGGCAATTTGAGGTGTATTGATGCCGACAATTAATCAATTGGTCCGCAAGGGCAGGGAAAAGATCAAAAAGAAGACCAAGGCGCCTGCGCTTGATGCATGCCCGCAACGCCGAGGGGTATGTACTAGGGTTTATACCACTACCCCAAAGAAACCTAACTCGGCCCTGCGGAAGGTGGCTCGTGTAAGGCTTACGAATGGTATGGAGGTTACTTCTTATATACCCGGTATCGGCCATAACCTTCAGGAACACTCGGTGGTTCTCATTAGGGGCGGTCGTGTCAAAGATCTCCCCGGCGTCAGATATCACATTATCAGGGGTACACTTGATGCCCTTGGTGTTCAAGATAGGCGCAGAGGGCGTTCAAAATATGGCACCAAGCGTCCAAAATAGTATGTCCAGCAAAACTTATGGGAGTGTATTAGGAGGCGACGAGGGTCATGCCTAGAAGGAGAGATATCCCCAAGAGAGAGGTAACTGCGGATCCCAAATATAACAGCACATTGGTGTCTAAATTCATCAACGGGATGATGCTTGAGGGCAAAAAAAGTGTGGCCAGGGGTATTTTTTACGAGGCCATGGATATAATCGAAAAACGTATGAAGGAAGACGCCATAAAGGTCTTTGAGCGTGCGATTGAAAATATAAAGCCGGTAGTTGAGGTGCGTTCGAGAAGGGTTGGCGGCGCTACTTATCAGGTGCCAGTTGAGGTCAGACCGGAGAGGCGACGGGCCTTGGCTATCAGATGGCTGGTTGGATTCGCAAGGAAACGTGGCGAAAAGACCATGGCCCAGCGGCTTGCATACGAGTTTATGGACGCCTTTCAGCAAAAAGGGGCTGCTTTTAAAAAGAAGGAAGATACGCATCGCATGGCAGAGGCGAACAAGGCATTCGCCCATTACCGTTGGTAGATGCTTGAGGAGGAATAGTCATGAGCAAGAAGAAGTTTGAGCGTACAAAACCGCATGTTAACGTAGGCACGATAGGCCATATCGATCATGGCAAGACGACGCTGACTGCAGCTATAACAAGGGTGCTGGCCGAGAAGGGCAAGGCTGAGTTCGTTCCGTTCGACCAGATAGACAAGGCCCCTGAGGAGCGTGAACGTGGCATAACCATAGCCACCGCCCATGTAGAATACGAGACCGACAAGCGCCACTATGCCCATGTGGACTGCCCTGGCCATGCCGACTATATAAAGAATATGATAACCGGTGCCGCACAGATGGATGGCGCCATATTGGTGGTAGGCGCTGATGACGGCCCGATGCCCCAGACCAGGGAGCACATACTCCTTGCCCGTCAGGTAGGCGTGCCGGCCATGGTGGTGTTTCTGAATAAGTGTGATATGGTGGACGATCCGGAGCTCCTGGAGCTCGTAGAGCTCGAGTTAAGGGAGCTCCTTACCAAGTACGAGTTCCCGGGCGATGAGGTGCCTATAATAAGGGGTAGCGCCCTTGAGGCCCTCAACAACCCAACTGATCCTGAAAAGACCAAGTGCATCTTGGACCTTATGGATGCAATAGACAACTACATACCAGAGCCCAAACGCGACATAGACAAGCCCTTCCTGATGCCTGTCGAGGATGTCTTCAGTATAAGCGGCCGCGGCACTGTGGTCACCGGCAGGGTGGAGCGCGGTGTGATAAAGGTGGGTGACGAGGTGGAGCTTGTAGGTATACGCCCCACACAAAAGACTGTATGTACAGGCCTTGAGATGTTCAGGAAGATACTTGACGAAGGCCGGGCCGGAGACAACATAGGTGTACTGTTGAGAGGTACCAAGAGGGACGAGGTGGAGCGCGGCCAGGTGGTTGCAAAGCCGGGCAGCATCACCCCTCACAAGAAGTTCAAGGCGGAGGTCTATGTCCTGAGCAAGGAAGAGGGCGGCAGACATACCCCGTTCTTCTCGGGTTACCGTCCCCAGTTCTATTTCAGGACCACGGACGTCACCGGAATAGTTACGCTTCCTGCAGGGGTTGAGATGGTCATGCCTGGGGATAATGTCTCCATAGAGGTTGATATGATACAGCCCATAGCCATGGAAGAAGGCCTCAGGTTCGCCATCCGTGAAGGGGGCCGTACCGTAGGCGCAGGTGTGGTGAGTAAGATTATAGAATA
>NZ_JBMFRG010000037.1:0-21229 GCF_049968175.1 Dissulfurimicrobium sp. | reverse complement strand
ATCGTCCGTTCTGTACGACTTGAAATAATAATCTAGATCTTTTGATTCGCCGTATGTGACAACTCTGCACCTTGCATATCTTAGTACATCCCTTACGGCCGGCCAATCGGCGCAGGCTACGATGAGGCCGTCCTGCGGGATGATCTCTACAAAGCGGACGAATGCGGCCTTTACTGCATCAAGGTCTTGGTATATGTCTGCGTGGTCGAATTCGATGCTGGTAAGTATGGCAGCCTTCGGCATATAGTAGATGAATTTAGGTTGTTTGTCGAAGAAGGCCGTATCGTATTCATCCCCTTCAAGGACAAACCACGGCGGGTTTCCCAGATGAAATCCGCTATCATAGGCGTTCAGCACCCCCCCGATCATGAAGCCCGGGTCTTCGCCGGTGCCTGCAAGGGCGGAGACGAGCAGTGAAGATGTGGTGGTCTTGCCGTGGGTACCGGCCACAACAAGCGGTGTCCTTTCGCATAGAAAGAAGTGCGAAAGGGCCTGCGGGAATGACATATACGGGATTTTCTCCCGAAGTACGTAGACCGCTTCGGGGTTGTCCCGTCTTATGACATTTCCGATTATTACAAGATCAGGCATGGTGGACAGATTTTCTTCACCATAACCCAGTTGAACCGGTATCCTGAGCCCTTTTAAGAGTTCGCTCATTGGAGGATACGCCTGGCTGTCAGATCCTCTGACGTTATAGCCTTTTTGTCTTAAAAGTCCTGCAAGCCCGGCCATGCCTGTGCCGCATATGCCCATCAGGTAGATGTCGCGGCAATCCATAGCAAAGGGTCGAGGCGACCTTGGTCTGTTTCCATATCTTCTTGACATTTATAAACCTTTATAAAAGCATAAAAGACCATGCCGATCATCATTTTTGTGGCATGTGAGTCTCGAAATTTTTTGCATAGTAGCTGCCTACACCTTGTGTGGCAAGACAAAACGGCATGGCATTGATTGAAAAAATTTCTCATGGTGGACTATGATCCGTAAGGGTTGGTTAAACGCGTCCATTATCCGGCTTAAAGGGGCATTAGAGAAAGATGCCAGCTGCATCCGCAAGCCCCCTTATCGCTGTTTTTATATCTGAAAGTGATGCCGGTCTACCCTTGTTTTCTTTGAGTTTGAGCGTGAGCCTTCCATCAGGGAGGCTGCCGTAACGTCCTCTTTTTTGCACCTCTTCCAGCAATTTTTCAGGATTTGGCGGACCATTCGGTCCGAATGCAAGCACAAGAGACTCAATCTCGCCTGATGATGTGCCGCTCCTGTCCAGTCTGACGCAGTTTAAGGCCTTTAAAAGGCGCTTTATGGCCATGACTTCGAAAAGGGACAAGACCTCATTTGGAGGTCGGCCGAACCTGTCTTCAAGTTCCTGTAAAAATTCTTCTGCATCGCGGTCATCTTCGAGCCTTGAGAACCTTCGATAGAGCCTCAGGCGTTCCTCTACGTCAGGGCAATACTCATCCGGTATGAATGCGGCCGCTTTAAGGTTGACCTCCGGGTCAATATTGTCCTTTGGCGGGAGGCCCTTGATCTCATCCACGGCGGATTGCAGTAAGTCTAGATAGAGTTCGTAGCCCACATCTACGATCTGGCCAGACTGGGCGAGCCCCAGGATATTCCCTGCGCCCCTGATCCTCAGATCCTCCATGGCGAGCATGAACCCACTGCCCGAAGCAGCGGCCTCCATGACGGCCTTCAGTCTCTTTTGTGTCTCCTGTGTCAGGTCTTCTATGCGCTGGACCAGAAGATATGCATAGGCCTGTTCGCTTGATCTGCCGACCCTGCCTCTCAATTGATAGAGGTCGGCTATTCCAAGGGTGTCGGCCCTGTTTATGATTATAGTGTTGGCGGATGGTATGTCTATGCCTGATTCGATTATAGTGGTACAGATCAGGCAGTCCGTCTCACCCCTTACGAAGCGGATCATGATGTCTTCAAGGGTCTCTGCATCCATCCTGCCGTGGGCCGTCTCGACCCTTGCCTTCGGGACGAGCCTTCGGATGTGATCCGCTATCCGCTCGATCCCTTTTACCCTGTTATGTATGAAAAAGACCTGTCCACCCCGCTTAAGTTCCTTTTCTATCGCCTCTTTTATGAGAGAATCATCAAATTCAGCAAGGAATGTCTTTATCGGCAGTCGTTCCCTTGGCGGAGTCTTGATGACAGAGATGTCTCTCAGACCGAGGAGTGAGAGCTGGAGCGTCCTCGGGATGGGAGTGGCGGTCATGGTCAGGCAGTCGACGTCCTGTTTGAGCCTTTTCAGACGTTCCTTGTGTCTAACCCCGAAGCGGTGCTCCTCGTCCACTATCAAAAGCCCAAGGTCTTTAAAGCGGACGTCGGCTCCAAGGAGCCTGTGGGTGCCGACCAAGATGTCAATGAGGCCCTGTCTGGTCTTTTCGAGGATCTCTCTTTGCTCCTGCGCTGACTTTAGCCTGCTAAGTGCAGCTATGGTGACCGGAAATTTAGAAAATCTCTGCCTGAATGTCCGTTCGTGCTGTTCGGCCAGAAGCGTTGTGGGGACCAGCACCGCCACCTGTTTGTTGTCGCAGACTGCCTTGAACGCCGCACGCACCGCCACTTCTGTCTTGCCGAAGCCGACATCCCCGCAAAGTAGTCTGTCCATGGGCCTCGGGCGCTGAAGGTCATTGATGACTTCTTCGATTGAGGCGGCTTGATCTTCCGTCTCTTCATAGGGAAAGGCTGCCTCAAACTGCCTAAACATCGCATCGGGCGGCGAAAAGGCATACCCTTCGCGTGTCATCCTTTCGGCATACAACTCCACCAGTTCGTGCGCTACCGCATAGACTGCCTTCTTTGTCTTTTGTTTGGCGAGCTGCCAGCTGGCGCCACCAAGCCTGTCAAGCCTTGGCTCCCTGCCTTCTATCCCGATATAACGCTGGATGAGTCCCAAACGGTCGATCGGCAGGTAGAGCTTGTCCATATCCCTGTACTCAAGGTGCAGATATTCGCCCGGTATGCCACCTGCCTCAAGCCTGACAAGCCCCTTGTATATCCCAATGCCATGGTCCCTGTGGACCACAAAGTTGCCCGGCCTGAGTTCTTCAAAGACCACTTCTTCTATGCCTGCCTGTCTTTTCTTTTGAATGGGCCGCCTCGAAGGCGCCTTGGAGCCTAGGAGTTCATCTTCTGTTATAAATACAAGCGGGACCGATAAAGATGGGATGACAAAGCCCGACGATAGTCCACCACAGTATATCTCTAGCCCGGGCCCATTTGGTTCTTCAGTAAATGGAGCATTCTTTACGGAGTCAGGGATGAGGCCCTTCATCCAATCGTAGAGGTTGAAGATCTCTCTAAGCTTTCTGCCCTGGCGCTCACCAGGCGCCGCTATCGTCACCCGGCATCCTTCATCGATCAGGTCTTTAAGCCTTTCAAGCGTCGGTCCTAGCAGTTCTTCACCCTTTTTGCTGCCCCTAACGACAGGCGTGATGGACGGTCTCGTGGCGCCGATGGTGATGGGTTCCATCTTCGATGTAGGGATTCCGAAGGCACGGATGTCTGATGGCGATTCTATCTTTATGTCCCTTAGGATGATGTCGGTCCTGTCTCTGATCCACGAGGATACGACCTCTTTTTTAATAAAGAGTTCGTCGAATTGGGCCATAATCCTTTGCGACCCGAGGGCTGCCTTGTGGTTGCTGCGTGCGTTCAGGAGGAAGGAATCAATGACTTGTTCGAGCGAGTCAGGATCTTCGAGCGCCAAAATCCCATCTTCTGGGAAAAAGTCCTTGATGGAAGAAGGTGTCTTGTAAATAATTGGGATCAGGGCGAGCGCCCCCTCAGCGAGCCTTTTTGATTCAAGTTGTTGGATGGTTTCAGTTAATTGCCCGGAAGGCCAGTCAAGATGCTGGGCGCGTTCTATGATTTCATGTTGCGCCTTCTCAATGAGATTGTCATCAAAAACAATCTCGCCCGCAGGCAGGAGTGTCAATGCATCGATCTTCTCGATGGATCGCTGTGACGCTGGGTCAAAGAGGTTTATTTCCTCCACCATGTCGCCGAAGAAGTCGATCCTTGCCGGAAATTGCCCTGAATACAGGATGGGAGGGGGGAAGACATCTAATATCCCGCCGCGCACGCTGAATTCTCCTCTGGATCTGACGTTCGTCTGCCGTTCATAACCTGACTTTATAAGCCAAGAGATCAGGGCCTCTCGGTCCGTCTCCTCGCCGGTTTCTATATATTCTACTGATCTGATAAGTATGTCTCTGGAGATGGTGAGCTCGGACAAGGCCTGAACAGGGGCTACGGCAATGTATGGGCCGTCAAGGGTCGCCATCTGATATAGGATTGAGATGCGGTTTGCCATGGTCTCATAGTTGGGGATGACGGGCATAAAAGGCATAAAGTCATGGAGATGATAGACAAAGACAGGCAGATCTGTAAAAAATGTCAGGTCCATCCCCATCTCTTCGGCCCTTCTCGGCCCGGAAGTGATATAAAGAACAGCGCGGCCTGTGACCTTGGCAAGCCTTGAAATCAGCCATGATGGGGCGCTTGTGCAGAGACCGTTAAGTTCGAGGATCCTGTCTCGTTTTTTTATTCGGGTTGATAATTCCGTTAAATCCATTTTGTACTCGGTCTGTTCTTGAAAGTATGCGGTTTCATGTTTAATTATGAAAAAGACTATTCGCCATGCCTGGCGTTCTATTCATGTATTCAAAGAGAGGCTGCTTTTGTAGTCAAGCCCTTATATTACCGTTAGATGTCTTTGCCTATCTAGATGTAGGTTTTTGTCAGGCGTCGGTGTTGGACGGGCTGTCGGTTTAAGCGTTTGGTCTGGGGAGCAAGTTAAATGTCAGAGAACGAAGGAAGGATTGAAAAACAGCTGGCCACAAAAACCGTTCGTCCAAATGACGCCCTGTTTATTGTGAATGCAAACTGCAAGGTCATATACTTCAATGAGGCCGCCAAGAGGTTTACAGGCCTTGGATTTGCAGACCTCATGGGTGCGGATTTCAAATCATTATTTATAAAGAAGGCCGACGAACAGCTTCCATGTATCTGTGATGATATACAGGCCGGGCGAGTTATTCGCAACCGCCGCGTATTCTTTTCGGAGAAGGTCAGGAGAGAAAGGGAGGCCATGTTCATGACCGTCCTCCCTTGTTTTAACGAGGAAGACGGGTTTGATGGGGCGGTTGTTCTCCTCAGAAACTCTGTGGATGAGACTGTGATATCCGAGTTGGCCCTTGAGAGTATAGCAGATGGTGTATTTGCGGTGGACAAGGATTGGCGGATAAGATCGTTTAATTCTGCCGCGGAAAAGATTACTGGCTGGTCTAAAGAAGAGGCGATAGGCAAGCGGTGCAGCGAGGTGTTCCACTCAAACATATGTGAGGCCGGACATATCCAAAAGGCGCTCGGGCAGATAGCGCGATGTTATCCGTTTAATACGGAGGTGTGTGAGACCAGATGCATCCTGGCCAAAAGCATCGAGATACAACGGCCTATAGCCAATGAAACCATCTTTATAAAGAGGCGGGACGGACGCAGTTTGCCTGTTAGCATAAGCGCTGCGCCGCTCCTGGACAATACAGGGGACGTGATAGGCGGCGTCGAGACCTTCAGGGATATCACATCCGAGGTGGAGCGCAAGCTGATCCTTGAGAGCATAGCAGATGGGGTCTTTACCGTGGACAAAGATTGGCGGATCACGTCTTTTAATCGGGCCGCGGAGAATATCACGGGCTACACCGCCGAAGAGGTCATCGGTAGGCACTGTCATGAGATATTTCAATCGAGTATCTGCGGCGAGGCCTGTGCCCTTGCAAACAGCATAAAGAATAAGACCCCAGTACGCAACAGATCGATCTTCATAAGGCACAAGAGCGGCAAAAACATCTCGATCAGCATAAGCGCTGCGCCGCTCCTGGACAATACAGGGGACGTGATAGGCGGCGTCGAGACCTTCAGGGATATAAGCGCCATCATGACCCTCCGTAAGGAGATCACGAAGCGCTATACATTCGGCGATATCATAAGTAAGAGCGCCATAATGAGAAGGAGGGTGTTTGATATCCTGCCTGATATTGCAAGGAGCGACAGCAACGTCTTGATACTCGGTGAGAGTGGGACAGGAAAGGAATTGGTGGCCAGGGCCATTCACAATTTTTCGAGGCGCATGAAAGGGCCATTTGTGGCAGTGAACTGCGGGGCGCTGCCTGACACCCTCCTTGAATCCGAACTTTTTGGCTACAAGGCTGGGGCCTTTACTGACGCAAAGAAAGACAGGCCGGGCCGGTTTGCTGCGGCGGAGAAGGGTACACTTTTTCTTGATGAGATAGGAGACATCTCCCAGGCCCTTCAGGTTAAACTCTTGAGGGTGCTCCAAGACAAAGTCTACGAGCCGCTCGGATCAAACAGGCCGGTGAAGGCCGATGTCCGGATATTGGCGGCCACGAATCGGGATCTCGGCGAACTAGTCAGGGAAGGCAGGTTCAGGGAAGACCTTTATTACCGTCTGAACGTGGTAAAGATACAGCTTCCACCCCTTCGGGAACGCAAGGAGGACATCCCTCTTTTGATTGAGCACTTTATAGCGAAGTTCAACGCCCAAAAGGAGAAGGAGATAACCGGGATATCCCAGGAGGCCGTCGATAGGCTTATGCAATATGACTTTCCTGGCAATATACGCGAGCTTGAAAATATAATAGAATATGCCTTTATCCTTTGTCACGATGGAATGATCCAACTCCAACACCTGCCGGAGCCATTTTGTCAGAAGACCAATGAAGAGCTCTTGCCGGCCATTGATTCAAACAAGCCGCTAGGCCTCGATGAAATAGAAAAGATCGCGATCACCAAGGCCCTTGAGCGCAACAACTGGCGGCGTCTGGCTACATGCAGGGAGCTTGGGATTTCAAAAGATACACTCAGGCGCAAGATCCAGCGTTACGGCATAGAGGCGCCGATAGAGGTGCCAGGAGAGGAATAGATGTCTTGTTTGTCCTCATGGTCTGGGTGCGATACTGCAAGGTTTTGGAATTTATGTTTGTGGTTGCAACGTAGGTAAAAAGATCAGTGGGGCGGCAAGACGGTTTTCCCATCTATTGGTCGTCTGGCCGGCAGACGGTCGCTATGGACAGGTCTTGCGATTATAGATGAACTGTGTGTTATGTATCATCGGTTGAGAAATCTATTTTGCCGCCGCACGTTTCGTGGATTTCAGGTGGGCATCCGGCGACCTTCCAGCAGGGCATGACCTCCAGAAGACGTTTTATCCCAGGGATGCTGATTCCTTCTTCGTGGATCAAAGTGCGCAGACATGTTATCCATTGGATGTCGTTTTGTGAATAAAGCCTCCTGGCCCCGCCGTATTTAGGTCTTATCAGCCCTTCTGTTTCATATATTCTGAGCGTCCTAGGATGCACGCCTATCATGCGCGCCGCAACCCCTATTGGATATATAGGAGTCTGCGGATCCGGGAAGTCGGTTTGTCTTTTGGGTCTGATTTTTGCCATTTCGCATTTTTATTTGTCTTAAATTTAAAAAAGTTGTAATTATTAATTCCTTTAATATTGAATATTAAAATTGTCAATATTTTTTAAAAAATTTTTATATATTTTATAAAGTCTATCATAATGGCGCAAAATGATCCCTTGATTTTTTAAAAAGGATCATTTTGCGCCATATTTTTTATATAAAATGCAAATTAAATTGTAAAGTTCAGTTGCCAAATATTAAATTAACAAAATGTAACATATTATTTTTACAATAAAATTGTCATAAATAAACTGTCATAAGTTATAAAATTATAAAAAGGTATCCATCTTGCAATTTATATAAAACAAAGGACAAAAAAACGAAAATGAGCCATAGATGAATTGGCTGAAAGGAGCCGAAAAATGAGCGCCCTGACACTATTAGTCCAAAAAATAAATTTATATCTGAAAGATAGTCCGAGAGACAATACACAGACAAAAGATACAGAGGCTTTTAATTTCAGCGAGGCCTTTTGGTTCACTACGACATTTCTCCTTTTCCTTGCGCTCGGGCCTTTTTCGGCAATCGCTGTGGTCTTTGGGGTACTTTCCCTGGCCGGGAAGGGTGATGAAGGCAATGTACCATGTGAAGACTGCAATTAAAAAATGAGAAAATAAATCTTAAGGAGGAAAAAGATGGACACGACAAACGTATCAATCGGCTCATTGGCTGAACAAAGGATGGCCAGCCCTGTGGTCAACAAACTCACACTGCTGTCATTCTTGCTGATGGCGGCCGGCCTGGGGACAGGCGTAGCTGGCTTTTTTGTAGGGCATCAGCATCTCTATGCGGTTACAAGAGATGTGCCGTGGGGGATTCTGATTTCTACCTATGCATTTTTCGCGATTACATCCACCGGACTCTGCCTGTTGGCAGCTATAGGCCATGCCTTCGGCGGGACCCCGGTGGCCCAGTTGGGGAACAGAGCGGTCTATCTCTCTATCATAACGATACTCTCTGCCTTTTCAGTCATCGGTCTTGAGCTTGAGAGCCCGTGGCGTATGCTTGTTTACAACGTAATCTCGCCCAATCTTACATCCAACATCTGGTGGATGGGTACACTTTATGGCCTTGCCGTGGGCTGTATGTTCATCGAATTTATTGCCATATTAACGGGTAGGCTGGGCATGGCGTTGGCTATCGGTGCATTGGGTGCCTTGTCCGAAGTGGGTGCCAATACGAATCTGGGAGCTGTATTTGCAACACTCACCGCCCGCCCGTTCTGGTACGGGGCGCAGCTTCCGGTCTATTTCCTGTGTGCGGCGGTCATGTCAGGCGCAGCTGCAATAATACTTTTCACCTATTTGTCCTATAGGCTTAGGGGCGAAGAGGTAGACGATGGCACAATGTCGGGTATACGGAGTGCAGGCAAGGTGCTTCTTTTGACCATCTTTCTCCTGGCGGTGGCTACTGTGTGGAGAATCCTAGCTCTATATACTGGAGGCTCCGAAGAAGGCATAATTGCCACAAATAACCTGCTTTATGGGCCTCTTTCTACCAATTTCTGGCTTTTTGAAACGGCGATTGGCATTGTGATCCCAATGGTCATCCTTGTCTTTACCCAAATAAAGAGCATGCCTGCTATGGCGGCGGCTTCCCTCATGGTCCTTATAGGCGGTTTTTTTCAGAGGTATGACTTGGTGGTTGCAGGCCAACAGGTCCCCCTCTTTTACGGGTGGGATAATCTGCCGAGTTATGTGGGTTATGCGCCGTCTGCAGGCGAGCTTATGGTAGTCATGGGTGGCATAGGTCTTACTATGACAGGCTTCTTTATCGGAGAGAGGTTGTTTGGTAAGCTGTTCCGCCAGGCAGGACATCATTAACTCTTAAATAGACAAATAGACAAGGTTCGGGCCTGGATAATCGGCGATTGCCCTGAAACGGCATGATGAGCAAGGGGTCCTTAAAATAAGGACCCCTTGTAGAGATTAGGATTGCGTATAAAAAGACTGAAAAAGATTTCGGGCAGGCGACGTCACAGAGATAAGGGTCACAGAGATAAGGATGGTATGCACATGGTCACAATGACAGAAGAGGTCCAAAAAAGGTCGAGACACATTGACGATACAGGGTCAGGTCCCGTTGAAACGGAACTTTGGCAGCCCATTGATAATGTAGATCCGGACAAGCCTATCTTTTCCATCGGGGCTGCGTCAGCCATGCTGGAGGTCCATCCTCGAACGCTTCGCATCTATGAAGAGGAGGAATTGATAAGGCCGACGAGACGTGGCCAGCGACGTTATTATTCCCTTAATGACATACAGTGGATAACATGCCTGAGGTCGATGATACACGACCACGGGGTTAGCATAGCCGGTCTCAAGAAACTGTTGCAGTATACAGCCTGTTGGAATATAGTGAAATGCCCTATGGAAAAGAGGAAGGTATGTACGGCCTATCATTCACTGGGCCTACTCCATGACAGGTAGGTTCTTTTATGCAAGACATCCTGTTGCTCATCTTTATTGTCATCGTATGGTTCGGTATCAACCGCTGGCTGCTTCCAAGGTTTGGTGTACCCACCTGAGCTGCCCCTTCTTGCGAGATCGGGTCTCGGTCTAAAAAGAAAGACAAAAGATAAATATAATGGCTGGATTACCCTAGGTCCAGAATACGTCTTCTTAAGGTATCTATCCCCTCTCCGGTGCGCGCCGAGGTCAAGAGGGGGGTCTCTGTAAGCGAAGGCAAGGCGCGCATGATCGTCTTTATCTGTGCCGTCCTTTTGGGTTGGGATAGCTTGTCAGCCTTGTTTAGTACAACCAGGGCGTTGATCCTAAGGGCGCTGAGATAATCCAGGAGCTGTATATCCATCTGGTCAGGCATCCGTCTTATGTCAAAGATGCAGACAACCGTCTTGATGTTTCGTCTTGATTTAAGATATTGTTCGATCAAGGTCTTCCATTTGACCTGGATCTCTTTGGGTGCCTTTGCAAATCCATAACCTGGTAAATCGACGAAGAATATCCGCTCGTTTGCCAAAAAGAAATTTATGGTCTGTGTAAAACCAGGCATCGAGCTCACTTTTACCAGGCTGTGTCTGGACGAGACGGCATTTATAATAGAAGACTTTCCAGCGTTTGAACGGCCTGCAAATACTATTTCAGGGAGGCGCGCAGGCGGAAATTCCGAGACGGAGTATGCGCTTTTTATAAATTCAATCTTTGTTATTATATCCTACCCACCTCTGTCACGTTTTTCGATCCATATTATCTTTATATTACTTTGTTGAGCGAATATTCAATGATCCCTTCAGCACCAGCGGCCCTAAGCCTTGGGATGAGCTCTCTTACTTCTGTTTCATTGATGACGGTCTCTATGGAGCACCAATTCTGATCATAGAGCGGTGATACCGTAGGTGCGTTGAGGCTTGGTAGGACCTCGATAATTGCCTTTATATTGGCGACGGGAACGTTCATTTTGAGCCCTACCAGCCTATCGGCCCTGAGCGCTCCTTGAAGGAGCATGGCGATCTGTTCTATTTTTTGCCGCTTCCATGCATCTTCCCATGCGCGTCTGTTGCATATGAGTTGCGGATTTGATTCCATGAGATCAGCGATTATGGCAAGGCCGTGGGCGCGTATTGTACTCCCTGTCTCCGTAACTTCAACTATGGCGTCTGCCAGACCTGATACTACTTTCGCCTCGGTTGCCCCCCATGAAAATTCCACCTGCACGTTTACTCCATGTTCGGCAAAATAGCGTCTAGTAAAGTTAACGAGCTCGGTCGCTATTTTTTTGCCTTCCAGGTCTTTTATGGAGCGGTAGGGCGCCTCCCGCGGCACGGCAAGGACCCATCTGGCTGGGCGCTTGCTTACCTTTGAATATATAAGATCCGCCACTATGTGTACATCGGAGTCGTTTTCGAGTATCCAATCACGGCCTGTGATCCCTGCATCCATGACCCCTTGCTCCACGTAACGGGACATCTCCTGGGCCCTGCAGATGCTGCATGATATTTCAGGGTCGTCTATGTCAGGGAAATAGCTTCTGTTATGAACGTCTATCCGCCAGCCTGACTTGGCAAAGAGGTCTATCGTGGCTTTTTCGAGGCTGCCTTTTGGGATTCCAAGCTTAAGTATGTTCACTTCGCATATATCTCCTTTGGATCAAAGACCAGCTTACCGACCGTCATCAGGCCACCATCATTTACCATATGATGAAAACAACTTTTAAACCCGGTGTGGCAGGCCGCTCCCCCGATCTGTTCCACCTTTACGAGAATGGCGTCATAATCACAGTCTACATATGCCTCTTTGAGTATCTGTATGTGCCCAGACGTCTCGCCCTTCAGCCAGAGCTTGCCCCTTGACCGGCTCCAGTAATGCACATGTCCTGTCTCAAGGGTCTTTTCCCATGCGAGACGGTTCATGTAGGCCAGCATTAATACCTCGCCGGTCAGCCAATCCTGGGCGATTACGGGCAGGAGTCCGCCGCCCTTGTCAAAGTCAAGTTCAAGTGCCTTTTTCATGGGACGGTTTTTAATAATTTCAGCTGGTCATGTCAAGGTCCCTTATTGATGCTACTGGCGCCATTTGAGCCCACCACGCCGTTGGCCACAATTGGACAAACAGGATAGCCTGCCGGCAATGCAGTAGTCAGGACAACGACTACCAATGGGAAATGTTTCTTCAGTTTGTTATTCATTGTCGAGGAAAATCTCTTAATCTCTTGTTATCTCTATTACCCAGTCTTTATAAGCGGCAAGGGCCTCGATTACAGGGATGGCTATGATCTGCGGGACTTCATACGGGTGTAAGTTCAAGATCGCACGCTCGATCTCTTTGTAGTTTCTGGCCGGGGCCTTTATTGCGCACTGCCATTCCTCTGAAGACTGGATCGCCCCTTTCCACCAATAAAAACTTGATATAGGCCCGCTTATCTGTGCGCAGGCACACAAGCGCCTTTCGACCAGGTGCTCTGCTATGCATCTTGCGTCATCCTTGCTTTCAGTGGTAGTTATTATCTTTATCAGACCTTCTTTGTCTTTCATGTCCATTGTGGTCACCTCCATAATGGTCAGTGAGTTGTTTTTATTGTAAAGATGATAATGTACTATAGCAAAAACAGATTCTATTGTGAAATTTTGATTGGAAAACTGTTTGGAATAATTATTGAGGATAAAAATGGCGGCTAAGGTAAAAGTGATCGTGGTTACTGGTTACGGGACCAATTGTGAGAGAGAGATGGCCCATGCCTCAAGGCTTGCTGGCGCCGATCAGGTTGATATCGTCCATTTAAGCGATCTGCTCGATGGCACGGTAAGTCTTGGCAGATATCAGTTTCTGAACTTGCCAGGAGGATTTCTGGACGGCGACAACCTCGGCTCCGCTCAGGTTGGGGCGCACAGGCTCAAATATGCCAGGGTAAAGGGGTCTGGTGAGCGACTCATGGACCAGTTTCTGCGATTTGTAAGGGACGGCGGGCTTATTCTTGGTGTCTGCAATGGGTTTCAGCTCCTTGTGAAAGCAGGATTGCTGCCAGGATTTGATGGCAACTATGAAGAACGGGTTACAAGCCTCACCTATAACGATTCAGGGAGGTTTGAAGACCGTTGGGTCACGTGCAAGGTTGTGAGGGAGAGTCCGTGTATATTTACAAGGGGCATGGAAACGCTCGAGCTGCCGGTTAGGCACGGTGAAGGTAAGTTTGTGACGCTCGATCAGACGATAAGGGATAGGCTGGTGAGAGAATGCCTTGTGGCTATGCAATATATTTCACCCGTCACCAACGAGCCGACAGGGGAGTACCCTTACAATCCTAATGGATCAGAGCTGGCAGTTGCCGGTGTATGTGACCCTACAGGGCGCATCTTTGGGCTTATGCCGCATCCCGAGGCCTTTAATCACAGAACGAACCACCCAAGGTGGACAAGATGTGATCTGCCTGAAGAAGGCGCAGGGATCGCCATATTCAGAAACGCAGTTGAATATATTCGTGATAATCTATGATAGAGACCATCTAGGGTCTATTTTGTCATTTTTGTAGTAGGTAGATGGCTGGAATTCAGCAAACAAAAGTAAGCGGTATATCTTCGTTTTTGTTGGATGGTGGATCAAGACTATATCTATATTGGCCGTATATGGTAATGGAATCTGTTTTGTAGCCCGACACCTTAATGTCAAGGTCTTTATGCCGGAAAAGATATCAGAAAAAATAGAAAAGACAAAACAGATAACATCGGGCAGTCTCCAGGCCGAGCCTTCATTGGCGAGGGATCTTGCGAGATTCCTCATGTTCATCCGCTGCTTTATTATCGAGACCTTGGTAGTCTTTTTCGTCTCCACGTTTATCATTTATTGGTTTTCACCCCACATATTGGCGGTCATGCAAAGACATCTCGCCACCCCTTGCCTTGCATTTTTCGGGGTCATGGAGCCTGTCGTGGCGCTTTTAAAACTTTCAAGTATAGTGGCCCTTGCATTCATTGCGCCTTTTGTGGCCTTCCGGGTATCTCAAGGACTCGCGGCGGTCTTTGGGATGACAAGGCGCTTTTCCTTTATGGTTGCCGCAAGTTCGCTGATCCTGTTCTATTCCGGCGCTGCATTTTGCTATCTTGTGACACTGCCGTTCGGCGCAAGATTTCTTTTGGAATATCAATCAGAGCACCTCAGGCCGATTATATCGGTTGGGCGTTTTGTGGATTTTGCCGGCTTTTTTATGCTTGGATTCGGGTTCATATTTGAGTTGCCGCTTCTCATGACTGTGTTGTGTCGGCTAAATGTCTGCAGTTATAAACTGTTCGTACGTCAGAGGCGTTATGCAATACTTCTTATAAGTATTGTAGCTGCGGTGCTTACACCAACGCCGGATGTATTCAATATGACGCTTATGGGATTACCGCTGTATTTTTTATATGAACTTGGTATAATCTTCGCCAGAATGAACAGCCGGTTAGGATCTTGTCCTTGACAATGGTCTGTCAGCATATATAGTTACCTGTTTATTGAAAAGACGCGCGTATCGACCGGCCAGGCAGGTTGAGATATCTTAAAGTAATATGGATAAAATTACATACCCTGACAGGTATCTGATATCTATAGAAGATATCCCCGAAGAGGGTCTATGTGTCCATTGCGACAACGTATCTAATATCCTGTCTGATCAGGACGACCCGGCCCTTGCAGGGCCGGTGGGGGCCGATGTCTGTCTTAATAGAGTGGACGGCCTGATATATCTTCAGGGTTCTGTCAAGGCCGCAGTGAACCTGGTTTGCGACCGCTGCCTGAATCCATATCAGTTAGATATAGATGCGGCTTTTTCTTATCTGCTGATCCCACAGTCCCTTGAAAAGGAAGGGTTTGATGCGGCAGCAAAAGGAAAAGATGCGGAGATATTGACTTACAATGGGAAAGATGTCCCTTTTGGCGAGATATTGAGGGAACAGATCTTGCTTCAGATACCTTTTCGGAGGTTGTGCAATGATGGCTGCAAAGGGATATGTCCTTCATGTGGGGCCGATCTCAACAAAGAGGCATGCCACTGTGAAAAAGATATAAAACAGGGCCCTTTTACTGTTTTAAAGGGATTGAAGATGCGACCTTGATCGGGCATCATGAGATGCATGCACTTGGGTTATATGTAGAATTTTGGCACTCGATAATATTTTTTATGGAGGTAATTATAAATGGGCATCCCGAAGAAGAAACCATCCAGAGCAAGGAGGGGAAACCGTCGTTCTCATGATTCGTTGACCCCTCCGTGTTTTTCTGCATGTCCGCAATGCACTGAACCCAAGCTCTCGCATAGGATATGCCCTCAGTGTGGGACATATAAGGGCAAGGTTTTTAATCAGAAAGAAGATATTTCTTAATAACCATGAAGGTAGCGGTTGACGCCATGGGAGGCGACAACGGCCCAAGGGTCTTGATTGAAGGGGCCGTTGCGGCTGCTAGGGAAAAGGGTATAGAGATCACGCTGGTCGGCCGTGAAGATTTGATCAGGAAACACTTGGAACGCATTGGTGCCACTGGCCTTCCTATAGACATATATCCAGCTTCCCAGGTGGTTGAAATGAAGGAATCCCCGGCTGATTCATTGCGGCGCAAGAAGGATTCAACAATCAGGGTCGCTTTTGAGCTTGCAGCTAGGGGTGAGGCGCAGGCTGTAGTAAGTGCTGGCAATTCAGGAGCGACCCTTGCCACTGCTATGGTTACGCTTGACAGGATAAACAGCGTCAGGCCGGCCATTGCAACTATGATGCCGACCCTTAAAGATCCGGTTGTCATGATAGATGTCGGCGCCAACGTGGACTGCAAACCCCATCATCTACTTCAGTTTGGCATAATGGGGGCGGTCTTTGCCAGCAAGGTGGCGAAGACCAGGACTAGACCAAGGGTCGGATTGATGAGCATAGGGGAGGAGGGGTCAAAGGGCAACCTTCAGGTAAGGCGCGCCTATGATCTCCTTTCTGCAAGCGGTTTGAATTTTGTGGGCAATGTTGAGGGCAGGGATGTATTCAAGGGCGAGGTGGATGTAGTCGTCTGTGACGGTTTTGTGGGCAATATCTGTTTGAAGCTTAGTGAGGGTTTTGCAGAGGCTGCGCTTATTATGTTGAGGGCTGAGATGAAGAGGAGTTTCATGGCCAAGATAGGGTACAGGCTTGCCTGGAATGCCTTTCAAAGGTTTAAGAAACGCGTTGATTATTCAGAATATGGTGGTGCGCCCCTTCTGGGGATAAAAGGCGTAGCTATCATATGTCATGGCCGTTCCGGTGTTAAGGCTGTCAAGAACGCCGTATGTATGGCCCACGAGCTTGCCATGGCCGATCTCTCGGGCCAGATTGCCGAGGCCATAGGAAGAGATCCTATAAGACTATCGAGTGCAGTGACCTGAAATGCCTAATCGGGCCATCATAATAGGGACAGGATCAGCCCTCCCCAGCCGACTTCTCACGAATAGAGACCTAGAGGCTATGGTGGAGACGAGCGATGAGTGGATAAAGACAAGGACCGGTATAGAACAGCGTTATATAGTCGGCGAAGGGGAGACCAATTCCTTTCTTGCCACTAGGGCTGCAAAGAACGCACTCGAAATGGCTGGAGTCCGCCCGCAGGAACTAGATCTCATCATAGTCGGTACTCTTACGCCTGATACGCCAATGCCGTCCGTAGCATGTCTTGTCCAGAAAGAGCTTGGCGCCAAAAAGGCGGGTGCATTCGACTTGTCTGCTACATGTTCCGGTTTCATCTATGGCCTTTCTATAGCCGACAAGTTTATTCGCGACAACCGCAAAATGAAGATACTTGTGATCGGCAGTGAGGTGCTTTCAAGACGCGTCAATTGGACAGATAGGACTACATGTGTATTGTTTGGAGACGGTGCAGGGGCGGCGGTTGTCACGGGCACTAAGGAAGACAGAGGCATACTTTCGACCCATCTCCATGCGGATGGCGCCTTGGGAGATCTCTTGACCATCAAAGGTCTCGGCACGGCCCATCCCGTAACCATGGAGATGCTCGAGCTGGGCTGGCAGTATATTCAGATGCAGGGCAGGGAGGTATTCAAGCATGCAGTCAAGGCCCTTGAGTCTGTGGCCTGGGAGGCGCTCAATGCAAATGGCTGGACAACAGATCAGGTGGATCTTCTGATAGCGCACCAGGCAAACATGCGTATACTCGATTTTCTTAGGGAAAAGCTAGGACTTACAAAAGATAAGGTCTTTATCAATATACACAAGTATGGTAATACCTCGGCGGCAAGCATTCCGATAGCGCTTGACGAGGCGAATCGTTCAAGATTGCTTTTGCCCGGCTCTAAGCTGCTGATGGTGGCCTTCGGGGGCGGTTTTACCTGGGGGTCATTGGCAATGCGCTGGTAAATGCAAGGTGATTAAATCCTTATTAATTAAGCGGAGTTAGGCACCTTTAATAAATATCAATAAAGGATTCAAACTATGGCCCAAGTTAATTATTTTTTGACCGAAGAGCAGCAGATGATCGTTGAATTGGCCCGCAAGATATCAAGAGAAAAGATCGTCCCTGTCCGGGCCGAATTGGATGAAAAAGAGGAATTTCCGTGGGATATTATAAAAGACCTTGCGCAGGCCGATCTGTTCGGCCTTTATATACCAGAGGCCTATGGTGGCCTTGGTGCAGGGTGTTTTGAGATGTGTCTTGCACTTGAAGAGCTGGCCTATGGTTGTATATCTGTGACGACTACATTCGCGGCTAGCGCCCTTGGTGGTTATCCTATACTGCTCTTCGGTTCCGAGGAACAGAAGGCTAGATATCTGCCGGATATAGCTTCAGGCAGGCGTCTGTCGGCCTTTGGTCTTACCGAAGCAAATGCAGGTAGTGATGTGGCCGCCATCCAGACTACGGCGGTCGAAGAAGGCGGGTCATGGGTTTTGAACGGGACAAAGCAGTGGATTACGAGTGGAGGGGAGGCAGATATATATACGATCATTGCGCTTACGGACAGAAACAAGGGGGCACGCGGTGCCACCGCTTTTATTGTGGAGAAAGGGGATCCGGGTTTAGGCTTCGGTAAAAAGGAGCGCAAGATGGGCCTCAGGGCCTCATCGACACGTGAGTTAATATTCAATGACTGCAGAATACCCAAAGATCGTGTATTGGGAAAGAGGGGACAGGGTTTTATAATCGCCATGAGGACCCTTGACCTTGCCCGTCCTGGTATCGGCGCTATAGGTGTAGGTCTTGCGCAGGCCGCCTTTGATGAGGCGTTGAAATATGCAAAGGAGCGCATCCAGTTCGGCCAGTCTATCATGTCTTTTCAGGCCATTCAGCATATGCTGGCTGATATGGTGACTCAGATAGAGGCATCCCGCGCCTTGGTCTATGCGGTGGCGAGGACCATTGATGCAGGGGCCAAGGACTTCGCCAAACTCTCGGCGATGGCCAAGTTGTTTCCGACCGATATGGCTATGAAGGCGACGACCGATGCAGTTCAGATACTCGGTGGTTATGGCTACATGAAGGACTACCCTGTCGAAAAGATGATGCGGGATGCGAAGGTCCTTCAGATATATGAAGGCACGAACCAGATATTAAGAAACGTGATAGGCCAGGCTATAAATAAGGAGTATGCAATCAGGGATTGCGGAAATTGATCCAGCCTGTTTGCATTTTTCATTCTATGCCACTCAATATAATCGTCTGTATAAAACAGGTGCCTGATGTAAAAACAGTCAGATTTGATCCAAAGACGGGGACTCTGATAAGAGACGGAGTTGGTGCAGTGATAAATCCTGTGGACTTAAACGCCCTCGAGGCTGGTCTCGGGCTCAAAGATGCCGTTGGCGGCGAGATCACGGCGGTTTCGATGGGTCCGCCTCAGGCTAAAGAGGCCTTGATGGAGGCGATGGCGATGGGCGTTGATAAAGGTGTGCTCCTTTCAGACCGCGCCTTTGCTGGTTCTGATACACTTGCGACTACTTATATCCTTGCCAAGGCCATAGAGAGACTTGGGGCATTTGATATTGTGCTGTGCGGCAAACAGTCACTTGACGGCGATACAGCTCAGGTCGGGCCTGGTCTTGCTGCAAGACTTGGTATACCAAGTGTTGCATATGTGGAGGAGATGAGATTGGTTGAAGGCGGTATGTTCAGACTCAGGCGTGAGACTGATTTGGGTTGCGATATCGTTGAAATCGAGCCACCTTTTCTTGCGACTGTCTTGCCTTCTATCAATAAGCCGAGACTACCTTCTTTAAAGGGTAAGATTAGGGCTAAAAAGACAGGGGTGATTGTCTGGGATGCAGACGACATCCAGGTTGATCCTGAGAAAATAGGCCTGAATGGGTCGCCTACACGCGTGCTCTCAACCTATGTCAAAGGTTTTGACGCAAAAGGTGAGATGCTTTCGGGGACTGCGGAAGAACAGGCGGATGCCTTGGTGAAGAGGCTCAAAGATGCAAATTTGCTTTAGTCGGTAGATGGTTATTGGATCTAAGGTCAGGGGATGCAAGATATTTCTTTAGAAAAAGATGTATGCGTCAAAGACGGTGGGGTGAATCCGTGGCGCGGGTTATGGGTGGCCGCCGAGTGTCCGGACAACAAATTGAATGATATCATCCTTGAGCTCATTGCCAAGGGTCGAATCCTTGCGGACAAGCTCGATACGCACGTTACAGCCATATTGATGGGTTCAGACGTATCATGGGCCGCTGAGACGCTCATAAGGCATGGGGCTGATAAGGTCTTTGTGGTTGAACATCCCGAGCTTGCTCCGTTTACTGAAGAGGTATATTCAAGTGTTCTGGCAGGGCTTGCACGCAGATATAGACCGGAAATCATACTTGCAGGCGCTACTTTGGCTGGGCGGGCATATATACCGAGGGTCGCAACCCTTCTAGAGACAGGGCTTACCGCTGATTGCATGGATCTTGATGTGAACGTCGAAGACAGGACGCTTTTGCAGACAAGACCTGGCTGGGGCGGCAATCTGTTCGTAACGATCGCATGTCCGACTCGCAGGCCGCAGATGGCCACAGTGAGACCGCATGTCTTTAAAAAGGGTCAAGACGACCCAAGGCGTCACGGCGAGACCGTTTTTATAAGACTTGAAGGAGAGTGGTTCTTGCATAGGGTCAGGGTGATCGAATCCATAAAGGAGAAGGCCGTTGCCGAGAACGACCTCTATGGCGCCAAGGTCGTCGTAGTTGCCGGCCGTGGGGTGGAGAACGATAAGGATATGGCACTTGTGAAGGAGCTTGCCGAGGTGTTGGGCGGTGTCGTGGGCGGGACCAGACCTGTTGTAGACGCAGGGTTGCTCCCTGAAAAGCTGCAGGTCGGCCAGTCGGGGGTGAGCATATCTCCGAGACTCTATATTGGCATCGGCGTTTCAGGGGCGGTTCAACATACCGCTGGCATAAAAGGCGCAGGGGTCATTGTTGCTATCAATAAGGATCCAGATGCACCGATATTTGGTCTGTCCACATATGGCCTTGTAGGTGATTTTAGGGACATCGTACCCGAGTTGATAAGGCGGATAAGGCATAAAAACCGGAGAGGTGGTTAGAGATGGGTTGTGAACAGATATTGAAGGATAAGATTGCCCTGGTCACAGGCGGTTCAAGGGGTATAGGTCGGGCCATCTGCCTTAAACTGGCTAGTCTGGGTGCGCGTGTTTTTATAAATTATGCAAATAATGAGGCGGCGGCAAGGACTGTAATGGATGAAATAACACGTTCAGGTGGCCGTGCATCTCTGCTGCCATTTGATGTATCCGACAGAGGCGCCGCGTCAGATTCCATAAAGAGATTGATATCAGATGCCGGTGCGCTTCATATACTGGTCAACAATGCTGGCATAGCGAGAGACAATCTTGCCGTGCGGATGAAGCAAGAGGATTGGGATAGCGTCATATCCATAAACCTGACAGGCGCCTTCAACTGCATCCAGTCTGCCCTAACGGCCATGATGAAGCAGAGATGGGGGCGTATTGTAAATATAGGTTCTGTAGTGGGTACCATGGGGAACGCAGGCCAGGCTAATTACGCGGCTGCAAAGGCCGGGCTTGAGGGTCTTACGAGATCTATAGCGCTTGAGGTGGCGTCAAGGGGTATCACGGCCAATGTGGTGTCACCTGGTTTTATAGATACCGACATGACCGCAGGGTTGTCGGATAAGATCCGAGAGCAGTTGCTCGCGCATATACCCATGGGTAGGATGGGTAGAGTTGAAGATGTGGCCGAGGCGGTGGCCTTTCTTTCCTCCGATGGGGCTTCATATATCACAGGTCATGTGTTGCATGTAAACGGAGG
>NZ_JBMFRG010000036.1:0-21543 GCF_049968175.1 Dissulfurimicrobium sp. | reverse complement strand
TCATAGGTTACGGACAATAGTTCATCGATTTTTTTCAAAAGCCCTTCTTGCGAAAACAAATCCCTCCTCAGTCCCATGTCCAGTTCGGTGATCAGCCCCACGGCCCGACCATTTGCCTCAAGTATAGCTCTAAATATGTGGTATCTGATCTTTAAGGAACGAAGCCTCTCCTCTGCGTCCTTCTTTCTGGCCTCGCGCCATCTATCAATCTGATTTTGGAACCAGCGAAACATCATACCTCATAGCATATGCAACATCGTTTGTTCCAGGAACTTGTCAAAAAAGCGATCAATGGATTCATCTGTAGCCATACGTACATCAAGCTGCCTTGTGAATGCGACAAGCTCACCAAGACGGGTCAATATGTACTCCATCTGGTCCGCTTCAAGCACCTTAGCCTTGCCCACTACAAGATCGCCGCGGCGCTCGACCCTGAAAAACAAGGCCTGAAGAACAGACTCTATGAGGACCGCCCTCCTCCTGCGCCTCTCCGCCTCTGCAAAACCGCCCACAAACCGAAAGTATATATAATTATTCTCAAGGTCCGGTGAGATATAGGAATCTATAACATTAAAGTGATAGCCGAGCCTGAGGCTTAGATTGCAATAACTATCCGCTATGATCGCAAGATTCTGGCCGCTGTATTCAGGCAGGTTGGCAAGGGCTGAGATCGGTCTGGAAAAGCTTGAAAGGATATCTTTTATGCCCAACGGCACAGGCGTCCTATCCCATGCCCCTTCAGCAAGCAGTCCATCAAGTATGGCCCTGAACGGTCTGCTCCGTATCATCGAGAGTTCTATGCCCTTGTCACCGGCCTTGGGCTCAATCCCGCCACCCAGATCTATGACATTGATCGTGATAGGTATGGATACCAAAAGCGGAAGGGCTGGCGACTTTGCAATGAACGACGTGGAAGATTGAAGATGGATCAAGGAATCCACCGCCTTTTCATGAGCAAAACGAAGGATGTCATGATAGGTCTTGCAATTTTCAGGCGTAAAATCAGGCGAGAGGGGATCGACCAGGTTCAGGGGGGCGATCCATCTAAGAAGCCTCCTGAGCGTACACGCCTCTCCAGACTCCAGAAAGACCTCCTCTGTTGCAGCCCGCACGTCTACAATGCCTTGGACCATACCGGCATATATGCGCCTGTCTTCAACATCCACAGTGACATCCATGCCTTCTTTCAAGACAATGGTCGCGTCTCCAGTGCCTAAGAGCGCCGGGGTCCTGTACTCTCTGGCTATGGTTGCAAGATGCCCAGTAGGGCTGCCCACATCTGTGACGATTGCCGAGGCCTTGCGTATGATCGGGCTGAGCCTAGGGCTGGCGCTTTTACATACGGCTATGGCTCCTACAGGGAAACTTGCAGGGTCATCATCCGGACTTACATGCACCACCCGACCAGCGGCTATCCCGATCTGGGCCACCTGTCCCTTGCCCTCCATAAGCACAGGCAACCTCCTGAGCCTCGCCATGACATCGGCTGGCTGTACCGATGACACCGCCTTCAAATGTAACGGCCTGCTCTGGAGTATCACTAACGAATTCGAATCGTCCACGGCCCATTCAATATCCTGAGGTGCTCCAAAGGCCTTTTCAAGTGTCAGCGCAGCCTCTGCAATCATCTTTAGAAGCCCACCTGAAGCCACTGAAGAACCGCGCCTTAAACCGGAAGGCATGACTGAAAGCGGCAAATATCCGTCAGGGTGCACATCGAAAACAGGGCCACCCATGATCCTGCTTTCCAACGGTTGAAACGGATGGGTTCGTGAGATCAGGTGCCAATCAGGGTCAACCTCACCACTTACAAGTCGCTCACCAAGTCCATTGACCGCTGATACGGGCATGGCATCAATAAAAGGCCGAGACGGATCCCTGGTGTATACGATCCCGGAAATCCGAGCCGCCACCATCACCTGTATGCCGACGGCCACAGGGGCCTTTTCTTCATCAAGGGCCTCATCGCCCAGATATTCTAATACTTGCGGCGAAAAACGAGCAGCCATGACATCTTTGCAGGCGTTAAAAACATCGTCGGGATGAACGTTCAAGACGGTCTTGAACTGGCCGGCGAAGGTCCTCTCCCTGTCTTCTCCTATGGCGCTGCTCCTTACAGCAAGAAGCGCCTTGCGATCAAGACCCGCATAGAGTCTTTCAAGCCCCTCTTCAACAGCTAATTTAATGGCTTTTGGCACAACGGCCTTTTTAAAAAGCCCCCTGATCACTTCCCAGGCCCTTTCCGAACGCCTCTCATCTTCTATAACCCTCTCAATCCGTCGAAAGAGGTCGTTTTCGTCCATAAACAACCTGTATGCAGCGATTGTAAGGGCAAAACCCTTAGGCGTTTTCAGCCCCAAATGATTGCTAATTTCACCTAAATTGGCGTTTTTGGACCCGACTATCTGGTCGAGATCTCTGTCCAGGCAGGTGTAAGGCATTACGATCTGATCGCGATAAGGACCTGAGCCGCCCGCCATAATGTCTTCCAGGTTGTTTCTTATTGACTCGAAACTGTCATAAAGATCTATGTAGATATGGTTTGAAATGGAATTCAGGTTATGAATGATCTCTCTTATGATTTCACTCAATTCGGCTATAGACGCCGAGAGGAAGGCCTGATCGAAGAGATAGCCGCCGCCGAGCGTCTCTTCCATCCACCCTATTTTTTCCAGGGCCTTGTTGTTTAATTCAAGGATACGCCTAAAACGCCAAAAAGCACTTGATAAAAACAGATCTTGGGGGTTTTTTTGCGTCAAATCATCATGCTGCCTTGTTTCTGATGTCATAAAACTCAGGCCTTGTGATCAGGCTTGTCAAGCAGATTGAGTTCACGCAGCCTCCGCCAAAGCGTCGTCCTCGAAATACCGAGTATCTTCGCCGTCTCGCTCTGATTATAGCCCGTCCTCTGATATATACTTAAAATATGATCCTGCTCAAGGTGCTTCAATGTGTACCCTTCAGCCCTCAATACACCCGGATCTTTGGCTACACAGAAAATATCAGGGGGTAGGTCGTTCGGCCCAAGTATCTTCCCACGGCTCAGGGCCACTGCCCTCTCCACTATATTCTCAAGCTCTCTGACGTTTCCTGGGAATGGATAGACCTCAAGAGGGGCCAAAAATTCTGACGAGACGCTGGTTATGGTCTTGTTAAACTTACGCCCGGCCTTGTCCACAAAATGATTCACCAAAGGCCTGATATCCTCCGGACGTTCCCTTAAGGGAGGTATCTCAATCATAACCACCTTCAGCCTGTAAAATAGATCCTGTCTGAATGCGCCCGCATCTATCATCTTTACAATATCTCTGTTGGTTGCGGAGATGAAACGGACATCGAGGTCTATGAGCCGCACCCCGCCCACCCTGAGAAATGCCCTTTCTTGCAGCACCCTCAAAAATTTGACCTGCATGGAGAGCGGCATCTCCCCAACCTCATCCAAAAATACTGTACCGCCGTTAGCTGTTTCAAGAAGACCCAATTTTGTCGTGGCGGCACCGGTAAACGCCCCTTTTTCATGGCCAAAGAGTTCGTTGGCCACCAAGTCTTCCGTGAACGCACCACAATTGAAAGAGACAAATGGAAAACCCGCCCTAAGGCTGTTTGCGTGAATGGCCCTTGCCACCAGCTCCTTACCCGTGCCGCTCTCTCCCTGGATAAACACGTTGCAATCCACGGCGGCCACCTGCGCGATGGTCCTGAATATCTGACGCATCGCAGGCGAAACCCCGATTATGCCGCCGTAACTGCCGCATTTCTTGAGCTCTTTGTCGATCTGGCTCCTCCTGATGTTCTCGCGGACATGCTCCAAGGCATCTTTTACGACAGCTCGTAGGTTCTCAAGATGCAATGGCTTGGCAAGGTAATGAAATGCCCCTTTCTTTGTCGCCTCAACTGCATGATCAATGGAGGCATAGCCAGTAATGATTATGATGGCCGCCTCGGGGCAGATCGCCTTGATCTGTCTCATAAGCTCTACCCCATCGGCATCCTTTAGCCTGACATCAACAATAACGACCTTTGGAAGCGCCTTTGGCATCGAGGCCATAGCATCTTTGGCCGATACAAAACCCTCAACCAGATATCCGTCTTTCCTGAGGGCCTGGATCAGGCGCTGCACAGTTATAGGCTCATCGTCTATAATAAAGATATCCATACATCTGTTATTATATTCATCCATAGCGACACGTTTCACGACCAGAGCGGGAGTTCGACTTCGAAGACAGACCCATGCCCAGGTTCACTCTTTACCACTATCTCTCCCTTGTGTTCTTTTATGATGCCATAACTTACAGACAAACCCAAGCCGGTTCCGTCGGCCTTCGTGGTAAAAAACGGCTCGAACATGTGCTCTTTCACATCTTGTGGTATACCAGGGCCCGTATCCGATATCTCTACTACTGCCTTACCTTTTTTATCAAGCGAAGAGACTTTGACACCCAAGACGCCGCCGTTCTTCATGGCCTGGAGGGCATTTAATATTATATTTACAAAAACCTGCTGCAATTGACCGGGATTCCCCATTATCGGCACAGACGTCTCGGGCATATCGATCTTGGTCTCGATCCCGCTCAACTTCACCTGATTCTTAAGCAAAGCAAGCGTATTGTTGAGAAGACCGACTAGATCGACCTTGATCCATGCCATAGGCCTCCTTGATCTTGAAAAATCCAAGAGATTCCTGACGATCTCGCGAGCGCGGTCCACCTGTACGATTATATCACGGATCATACCGCGCCTCTCGTCACAATCCATGTTGGCAAGATCTTCCATCAACACCTCGGCGGTAAGCGAGATATTGTTCAACGGGTTGTTTATTTCATGCGCAATACCGGCTGTCACCTTGCCGAGCGCGGCAAGCTTCTCGGCCTGGATAAGCTGCTGATGTTTATCTGAAAGCGCCTTTATCATACCATTCAGGACATTAATGAGCTCGGTACATTCAATGCATGTACCAGTCGATTCGGCGGGTATGGTTGCAATCTCCCCCTTCATCACCTTGGCCACGGAGCTCCTTATATGCAGAAGCGGTGCCATGATCCAATTGGTAAGAAATATACCGAGCCCAATGCAGACTGGAAAGGCGGTGACCAATAGCGCCAATGCCACGGCCTTATAGTGCAGGGCGTCTCTTTCTACGCGCTTTTTGGCCAGACCGTCTATACCCATGACACACTTCATTAAGGCGTGGCCGTGCTGCCTGAGTCTATTCTTCAAATTGTCGACATCATGCTGTGCAAGGTTGGGACTAATAAACTGCCGCATCAGATTTGAATAGGCCTCAATCTCAACCTGGCATGCGCTGCCTGCAAACCGGCCAGACGGATATGGGATGAGGCCGAAAGATTCCATGGACGCAAGGGCTGACCTTACCTCATCAAGTTCATCAAGGGCCAACATGAGATTTGCCGTATTTTCATAGAGCAAAAAATTTTTTTCGTGCGAACGAACCTCAAATATCTTCTGATTCAACTCATAAAATGACTCTATGATGCGCATCTTGTCTTCCACCCTGTAAAGGGCATAAATCGCAGCGGCGGCAGCAAAGCCACTCAGGACAAAGATGACGAAAAAACTTAAGATCAGCTTACCCTTGATGGTCTTTGGAGGCCTTAAGAAAGACAATGGTATGTTACCTCTAAAAATCAGGACCGTTCTTCTTTGGACAGCCTGGCGTCCTCCATGGCCCTTATTATAACCCTCTTGAGCTCATCCAGGCGGAAAGGTTTTGCAATAAAATCGAAGACTCCTCGTCTAAACGCCTCTGAAGCGGTATCCAATTGTGCGTATCCGGTAATGATAACGACCTTGGTGTCAGGATTTTTTTTCTTTACCCTTTCCAGGACCGCCATTCCATCTAGGCCTTCCATCTTGAGGTCTGTCACAACTATATCGAATGGATGCCTATCCATCGTTTCCATTGCGGCAACAGGATTGGTATATGTCTCTACATCAAACCCCATCTTTGTAAACACCTGCTGAAGGCGCCTGCCCACTATGGGCTCGTCATCGATCACGAGTAGCCTGAGGCGCTTGTTGTCATCGTCTGTCCGCACCATCAACTCAACCTCTTATCTCCTATTGACGATCTCATAGTCTCCCATCAAAAACGCCTCGGCATATCTGTCCACCTGCTCGTCGCTGTCCATCTGAACATCCAACTGTCTGGTAAAACCGACAAGCCTTCCCAAGATATTAAGCGTCCTGACGATCTCCACCTTTGGCATATTGCCGGAACGGGCGATCACAATATCTCCCTTACTCTTGACATTAAAACCAAAGGCCTCAAGTATGATTGCGATCAGGCGGGCACGTCTGGAACGCTTGGTTATATCGGTGGCACCGCCAAGAAAACGGAAATATATATGATTATCACGCGCCCTATCGCTGCAATAGACGTCGATTATGTTGAAATGATAGCCAAATCTCAGGCTTAGATTTAGATAGTCGTTCGTTATAATGGCTATATTATGCCCGGAATACTGACCGCAAAGCGCATCGGTAGGTACGTTTACGATACTTGTGACGAGGTCGCCGAATCCTATGTTCGCCGCCCTGGTATGCCATACGCCGGGAAACATAAGACCTTCAAGTATAGTCTTAAATGGTATAGACGTAATAGCTGAAAACGGAACCTTATCGCCGGTCACATCTGCACTTACGCCGCCCCCCATATCTATAACAAGGATACCCACCGGGATTGGGAAATCCAGCGGCCGCGCCCAATAATCCTTCAAGAGACGCCGCTCATCCCTGCCCATCTCGACCAGCTCGCCTACCGCCTTTTCATGTACAAAGCGCAATATATCATGATATGTCTCACAGGCCTCAGGCACAAAATTATCCATCAATGGATCCACTAGATTGAGGGATGAGACCGTGTTCAACAGGCGCTTAAGGATGCGAAATTCTTTCGCCGCCGCGATATTCAGGTTGGTTGAGGTTTTAAAAGCCAAAAGTTCAGGGACGCGGCCCTTGTATATACGCCTATCTTCGGCGTCTACAGTAACCTCCATCCCATTTTGTACCAGAGAAAGTATCCCATTCACATTGACAAGGCAAGGTATCTGGAGCTCGCGGCATAGCGTTGACATATGACTCACAGGGGTCCCAACCTCGGTCACTATGGCAGCTGTCTTGTGCATCACCCTGATAAACTGTGAAGAATCACGCCTGCTCACCAATACAGCACCCTCGGGAAACCTGTCGAGGTCTGAAACGGTCTCTACAATATAGACTGGACCAGCTCCTATGCCTTGCTGGGCTACGGCGCCCGTATCCGCCACGATCAGTTCATATTTCTGAAGCGCCTTTGCAAGCGATCCCTGTTGGGCCATCGTATCAGCCACAACAAGCGGTCTTGACTGGAGTATGCAGATATCCCCTTTTCCATCAATGGCCCACTCTATATCCTGCGGCCGTCTATAGTAATTTTCAAGCTGCATGGCCTGGATAGAAAGCTTCTCAAGCTGTTCGACGGTAAGGCTCGGGGCGTCTTTCAATGCATCGGGAACAGGCCTTGCCTCAAGGCCACCGCCCTGCTTGAGGTAAAGACCTGTTTCTTTGACAGCTATCTTCTGCCTGACGAGCAAGGGATTGGCGCCCTTTTTAACGTAAAAGGTATCCGCCGACGCCCTGCCTTCCACCACCGCCTCCCCCTGGCCCCACACGGAAACGATCATCATGGTATCCCCGCCAGGTTCAGAGGGATCAACCGTATATACTATGCCGCTTATCTTGGAATCCACCATGCGGTAACAACCTGCGGCTATAGACATGTGTCCTTCACCCGGGAAGACGCGAAGCCTATAACGAATAGCCCTCCTTCCAAAGAGGCTGGCCGCGACTGAACGATATGCGTCAAATACCGCCAACGGATCTGCAGGCACGTTCAAGACCGTGTGGAATTGCCCGGCAAAGGAAAAATCCATGTCTTCTTCCTGTGCACTGCTCCTGACGGCCAACATAAGATCCTGACCCAGCCTAACCTTCATCTCATCCAGCCTCTCCCCAATAAGAGATATAAGATCAGGGGGTGGCTTGGCAGCTGCTATGCTGGTTTCCAGCTTAATCCTCAAGGGCTCAATGGCGTCTACATCTACATCGGGGTCATCCATCATGGCCTCGATGGCGTCTACATCCCGCCGGAGGCCGTTATGATCGACAAGGTCATGATATGCCCTTGTGGTGATCACAAAACCATCCGGGACCTTTAATCCAAGATTCTGAGCTATCTGGGCAAGATGGGAATTCTTCCCCCCTACTATCACAGCATGGGGTCTAGTTATGTCTTTTAAATCAAGGATGATTGGGCCAGTTCTATCTTCTCTGCCGGCCATAACGGTGTGGAGGCGACTGGTTAACCGGTCATAGACAGCATACAATTCCTGATAGCGGCCGCTGGACAGGGAATTTAACGCATGCACAGACTGAAGGACCGCTTCTTCCAAGGTCTTCATGCTGTCATTGATATACTGCTTGTCGAAGATATAATCTCCGCTTAACTTTTCGCCGAGGTCTGCAATGATCTCAAGGGCCTTATTGTTGCAATTAAGGACTTCTCTGAAGCGCTCAAACACAACAGAGGCAGGAAGAAACGGGGTTTTGGCCCCGCCACCTGCCATTCTATCTTCAATGAACTTCTTGATACCTTTAAAAACATCCAACAAAGGCACAGACCCCTTATACTAGTGGCCTCCACCGCCCTTAAATATTAATCCCACGACAAGGCCGGCGGCCATGGCTATAACGATCGCTATAAGACCATATATGGCGGCATTTTGAAATGCAAGATCTGATAATAAATTCACCATACCCGTCTTTTTTACTATCAGTTCCTGGGTAGCTTTGGCGTATGCAACGCCGTCCTTGACCGCCAGCGCCTCTATAGTGTATTTATCGGGAGGCGCTTGATACGGCCAGTTCACTTTTAGGATATATCCGCCGCTGCCGTCTCTTACAATAGACCCTTCATTGATCCCATATAATCTATCTTTTTCCTTGAATTTTATAAACTCCTTAAACCAACGATCTTTGTCAACCGGCCCTTTGGAGCTCGTGATCTCTACCTGTGACTTGAGGGCGTCGTATCCGAGCCGCCTCTTCATCCGTTCATCAGGGCTTGTGATCTTTTCAAGCCTCCCAGTGGTATAGACCAGATACACATTTGACACGGGCTTGAATTCCATATCCCCGACCTTCATCCAGAAAAGCCCAGCGGCCTTGCCATAATACTTCAATCCACTTTCAACTGGCGGCGATGATATCTTTATGACGATCTCATCCTTCGGATCGCTCTTGCCAGTGATTATAAGCATAGCCCCATGATAGAATAAGTTGATAGATACGACGTCCGGGATGACTTCACAGGTAATAGGACCCTGAATCGCATGGCCTGGCTTGGGATTTATCTGGGCCGACGCATCCATATCGGTCTGTGCACCCGCCAAGGCGAAACCACTAAACAAACATATTAGGACCAGACAAAATATCTTGATGCAAAGATACCCTCTCATATTAGTGCCCTCCTTTGTAAGCCAACAATAAAGACGGTTCCATGAGGAGTTCAAAAACTATCTTTACGGTTACCGCCAACACTATGATGGCAAGCAGTATCTTGAGTTGATCACCATGAAGCTTTCTTCCAAGCTTTGTGCCGATCTGCGCCCCGAAAGTGGAACCAAGGAGAAGCAGGATGGCAAGCACGAAATCGACCGTATGGTTTGTATATGCCTGAAGGAATGTCACCTCCACACATGTAAACATAATCTGGAAGAGGCTCGTTCCTACCACCACATGCATTGGCATACGCAGGAGATATATCATTACTGGCACCATCAAAAAACCGCCGCCCACGCCCATGATAGCCGCAAGCATACCGACGAACGCCCCGAGCCCGACGGGCACCAACGCCGAATGGGTAACACCGGATTTTTCAAAGTATATCTGCATAGGGAGGGTACCCATGAAACCCTTGGCTGGTTTGCCTGACCCCTGCTTCTCCGGTTGGGAATGGGGATGATGCGTCTTCTTGCCAGCCGCCTTACCCTTCATCAGGGCATTTAGGCTCTCAAAAAACATAAACGTCCCGACAAGACCCAACATCACGACATATGTCATCTTTATGAGAAAATCGGCCCCCCCGGTAGCCCTGAGCACCTTGATCAATTGAACGCCAAGCGCGCCACCAGTAAAACCGCCGACAAGGAGCAGAAAGCCCATCTTGAAATCCACATTCCCAAGGCGCCAGTGCGCCAGAGTCCCTGTAGCGGATGCAGCCACGATTTGATTGGCATCCGTAGCCGCTGCAACCGTCGGCGGTATACCGGCCATCATAAGAAGGGGCGTCATCAAAAAACCGCCGCCCACGCCAAAAAGGCCTGACAAAAGCCCCACCGAAAGCCCCAAACCCACAGGCACTAAGATGTTTACACTCGTTAGTGCGATCGGCAAGTAAAGATACATTTTACAAACCCTCCTTTAATTAAACTTCTGTTTATATGATCCCATAATCTCAAGCATGTTCTTATAGACCTCGTCTTCCCAGGGTCTGGCGATCAATGTCCAAAATGACCCAAAGTACCATCTACCCCCCTGGTATAACCGTCTCCTGAGTCTGCCGAGCCATTTCTCTTTTTCCAGTGAGGTCTCACTATCGACAGCCCCCACAACAAGGCATGAGACGCGTGTATGAATCAAAAAATCGATCAATGAATCCTCATTGCCGGCATCAATCGCATAAGAAAAGATATTGATGCCCCTGTAATCACCAAGACGGATCACCATCTTTAACGACTCGTTCGGATCCGCGGAAAACCTTCTTGGTGCCGGGACGGACTCTAATCCGCCTATCTCCAAAAAAGATTCGTCAATATGTAACGCCGCCGCATGTATATCCGACGAAACCCTCTTTGCAAGCTCAATGGCGCAAAGGCTGGAGTAGAGATCCGCACTGCCGCCATCCAGAAGAAGGGCTATTCCTTTGCCCATTTTTTTAACCGCCCTCTCTTTTCTTTACAATATTATACCGCCGGATAAGTCTATTATAGAAATAAAGCAATTAAAGTGCCACTAGCGCTAACTAGTTGTTTTTATTGATTTAAAAAATTCTTACCTGATAAATAAATTCACAAAATTGTTTTAAAATGAAAAAATAACTATCGAATTGACTATAATCATTATATTTTTTATTTGTACAATTCATTTCATTTTTAAACAATAGCTATTCAAACGTTTAAAAAAAATAAAAAGGCAATCTTTGATTGCAAGAGAAACAAAGACCGTTTTTAAATTGACCTTGCCAATTTTGAACTAAATTGATAAATTTGTTATTTTGTTAACTTATGGAAAGTACCAAATGGCGCGATATAGAATCAGCCAAAAAACTGCTCGGTCTTCCGGATGAGGTGACAAAAAAGGAGATCCGAGATGCATACCGGGCGAGATCAAAGGAGATACACCCTGACAAAAACCAGGATTGCGTCTCGGACGAAATGGCAAGGCTCAACAAGGCATACAAACTCCTCATGGAATATGCCGATAATTATAAGATAAGGCTATGCCCCACGGAAGAAGGTATGAGTGATGAAGAGTGGTGGATGCACCACTTCGGGCATGACCCGATCTGGACCAGGAATGATGAGGAAAAATAAAAAATGGCGTTAATAATTCAAAAATATGGCGGGACATCGGTTGCTGACTGCAAAAAGATCGAAAAAGTGGCTGAGCGGGTAATATTCTGCAAACGTCAGGGCAACGATGTAGTTGCTGTATTATCCGCCATGGCTGGCGAGACAAACAGACTGATAGCCCTTGCCAAGAAGATAGACCCAAGACCTGACCAAAGGGAACTTGATGTACTGATGGCGACAGGGGAGCAGGTTACGATCGCCCTTTTTGCCATCGCGGTCAAAAAGAGAGGTTTTGAATCCAAGTCGTTTTTAGGCTCCCAGGTCCCGATCGTAACAACCCCTTCATTCAACAAGGCCAGGATAGAAAAAATACCCGCGGAAAACCTTCTGGCCGCGCTCAGAGCGGGCATAATCCCTGTCGTGGCAGGCTTCCAGGGCGTAACCAGGCATGGTGACATAACCACGCTAGGACGCGGCGGCTCAGATACAACTGCAGTGGCCATTGCGGCGGCCTTACATGCCGATCTGTGTGAGATATATACAGATGTCGAGGGCGTCTACACAACCGATCCTAATATATGTCCAAGAGCCAGAAAGATCGAGAGGATTTCTTACGAAGAAATGATGGAGATGGCGAGCCTTGGGGCAAAGGTCTTGGAGATAAGGTCAGTTGAGTTTGCAATGAGATATGGAATACCCATCCATGTGAGATCAACCTTTACAGACACACCCGGCACGCTCGTGGTCAAGGAGGATGAAAATATGGAAGATATCTTGGTATCAGGGGTTACATACAGCAGAAATGAGGCCCGCATCACATTGAGCAAGGTGCCAGACAAGCCAGGCATCGCATCCAAGATATTTACCCCTATATCAGATGCAAACATCGTGGTTGACATGATCATCCAAAACACCAGGTCGGGCGACCTTACCGATATAACATTCACTGTTTCAAGAAACGACTACGATCAGGCCATGGAGATCGTTAAGAAGGTGGCATCCGACATCGGTGCGGAAAAGGTCACAGGGGACGACAACATGGCAAAGGTATCCATAGTCGGCGTAGGCATGCGGAACCATGCCGGCGTCGCGACAAAGATGTTCGACATACTGGCAAGGCATGGGATCAATATCCTCATGATAAGCACATCCGAGATAAAGGTCTCCTGTGTGATAGAAGAAAAATACACCGAACTTGCTGTCCGCGCCCTGCATGAAGGCTTCGGCCTTGACCAATCCCAGCCGGCGTCGTGACCTTCAGGATAACGCAATGCCCGTCAGAATTGAAATATATGACACCACACTGAGGGATGGGACCCAGGCCGAGGACTTCAACCTTTCAGTCGAGGATAAGATCAGGATAGCCATAAGGCTTGATGAATTAGGCATGGATTATATCGAAGGCGGTTGGCCAGGCTCAAACCCGAAGGATGGCCAATTCTTTCAGGAGATACGGAATTACTCGTTAAAACACAGTAAGATCGTGGCATTCGGGAGCACCCACCAGGCAAGGTTCCAGGCCCATGAAGACCCAAATCTTAAGGCATTGATAGAGGCACGCACGCCGGCGGTCACCATCTTTGGCAAGACCTGGGACGTACATGTTAGAGATGCGTTAAGGATTTCGCTTGAAAGGAACCTGGAGCTCATAGAAGACTCCGTTTCGTGGTTGACATCTAAGGTGGAAACGGTCTTTTATGACGCCGAACACTTCTTCGACGGCTACAAGGCGAACCAAGCCTACGCCATCCAGACCCTTAAAAGGGCTGTAAAGGGCGGGGCAAAATGCCTTGTGCTCTGCGATACGAATGGCGGGACACTCCCTCACGAGCTCACACAGATCATAGACCAGGTAAAATCGCAGATGGGCAGTGATATAAAACTCGGCATCCACTGCCACAACGATTCAGATGTAGCGGTTGCAAACTCCCTCATGGCAGCAATGTCAGGTGTCGTCCAAATACAGGGTACCATGAACGGTTTCGGCGAGCGCTGCGGCAATGCAAACCTCTGCTCCATAATCCCGGCGCTGACGCTCAAGATGGGCTTTAAATGCACCGCTGGTGAAAACCTTTCGCAGCTTACAGGCGCATCCCGTTTTGTAAGCGAGATAGCAAACCTCCCGCATAACAAATATCAGCCATACGTCGGGACCAGCGCATTCGCACACAAGGGTGGGGTCCATGTAAGCGCAGTACAGAGAAACCCTGAGACCTATGAACATGTAAGGCCTGAACTTATAGGGAATGTCCAGCGCATACTCGTCTCAGATCTGGCCGGTAAAAGCAACATACTCGCCAAGGCAAGGCAATTCGGCCTAGACCTAGACAGTCGCGATCCTGCAGTGATGGCCATCGTCTCGCAACTAAAAGAGCTTGAGGCCCAGGGGTTTCAATTTGAGGGCGCAGAGGCCTCTTTCGAGATACTTATGCGCAAGGCCACTGGCGCCATGCGCAGGTATTTTGAGCTCATAGGCTTTAGAGTCATCGACCAAAAACTGAAGGAAGATGGTCCGCCTCAATCTGAGGCCACAATCATGGTGCGCGTAGGGGGCCAGGTGGAGCACACTGCGGCCACTGGCAACGGCCCTGTAAATGCCCTGGATAACGCCCTCAGAAAGGCCATCGAGAAATTTTTCCCACAAATCAAAGAAATGAGGCTTGAAGACTATAAAGTAAGGGTCCTTCCTGGACGGCCTGGCACGGAGGCAAAGGTGAGGGTCTTGATAGAATCAAGGGATCAAAAAGAGAAATGGGGTACCGTAGGTGTCTCCCACGACATTATAGAGGCAAGTTGGCAGGCACTGGTAGATGGCATATGCTACAAGCTTATCAAATCAGAGGGGAAGCGAAGGACGGGATAACGTAATGAAGATACGTCATGTCGTATTCCTCGCATCGGCGATAGGGATCATCCTCCTTATAAAACAGTCGACTCCGCCTTATTTACCAGATGAACCATATCTGGAACGAACGTTTGAGCCCAAGACGGGCTATGCCCACCTTTTTTTCGGCCCCCTGGACATAAACTCTGCTTCTCTTGAGGAGCTCACCGTTCTGCCGGGTATAGGGGAAAAGAGGGCAGAGGGGATTCTCACACTCCGGGCATCTGTCGGATTCTTCTTCTCAAGAGACGAGATCTGCCTGCCGGGTGGACCGATAAGCCCAAGGCTTGCAATGTCAATAACCCCCTATATCAAGGCGGGTGATTAAAAAATATCAATTGACAAAAACCATGACGGAAACCGGGACAAAACATTCAAATATGGCAAGGATAATAGCAATGGCTGGAAAGGGTGGGACAGGTAAAACCACCATCACGGCTCTCTTGATAAGGCATATGGTCAAAAAAGGCCTCACCCCAATACTTGCCGTTGATGCGGATGCCAATGCAAATCTCAATGAATTGCTCGGTCTGAAGCTATACAAAAGTCTTGGAGAGATAAGGGACAGCATGAAGACAGATACCCCTGCCGGCATGACAAAGAGCAATTTTATGGAGATGGAGATAAACAAGGCCATCATAGAGGCCGATGGTTTTGATCTTATAGTTATGGGGCAACCTGAGGGGCCAGGCTGTTATTGCATGGCCAACTCCATACTTGCTCAAGTGATGGAAAGACTCGCTCGCGGTTATCGATATCTCATTGTTGACAATGAGGCTGGCATGGAACACCTGAGTCGTCTGAATCTCAGGCAGATATATACCCTTTTTGTTATATCCGATCCATCTTCAAGGGGGGTCCTAACGGCGAAGAGGATCGCAGACCTCACCAGGAGTCTAGGTGTCGAGGTAGGACGGAAAGTGCTTATAGTGAATCGGACGCCGATATCAATGCCTGCGGAACTGGAAGCCCAAATAAGAAAGGCGGTCGAAGAAACAGACCTCATACTCGGGGGCTATGTGCCATTCAGTCAGGACCTTTTCGAATACGAGACCAAACAGATGCCGCTTCTTGGACTCCGGGATGATGCAGAGGCGATAAGGGAAACAGACAGGATATTTGAAAAATTCATAGATTGAACATAAAGACGATGCAATGTCTATCAAAAAATTTGAAAGGCTCGTCAACAGAAAATTAATAACGCCTGAGGCGCTGAATGAGATCATAGAGGAGTCGAGGCGCTCCGGTGGATATCCTGAAGAATTGCTGATTGAAAGGGGTCTGCCTAAACACGAGATCCTCTTTTCCCTGGCTGAACACTATGGCTATCCATTTATTGAATATGATGAAAAGGTTGCTGCATCTTATTTCATCACACTCCATCTCGACATGGAAAGGCACAAAAAGGCACTTTGGTTTCCGATCGCCTTAAATGGAGACACGGCAAAGGTAGTTATATATGATCCGGACAGGCCGTCTATAACTGAAGAGATAAAAAAGACGCTGAAGGTCGAAAAAATAGAACCCATGATCGCCCTGCCCTCTGATATCATACGGATCATTGAAAATAGCTTTGATGTAAACCCAGGTTTTCCGCAAACAGCGGGCAGGACCCCTTTAGCAAAGGTCAGGACGTTTCTTGCCGACAGGCGCTCATTTCTCTCCTGTTACAGGACTTCACTGGCAAGAGGCAGAACAGGGCTCGCCTTTCTCAGGACCGGTATCTCATTCATTGTCATAAGCCTGACGCTTCTAAGGATATTCGGCATTAGACCTCTCTTGATAATCGAGGCCCCGCTTTTAATAACCGGTTGCGCAATGATCATAGACGGCCTCAAGTGGCATCTGCCCGCCCACAATATCGGCAGGAAGATGCTCTACTGCTCAGCCACTGAACCCACATGGGGGACAACACTGCTTGAGGTATCAAATCCAGGGGATAATCCGATATTCACCCGTACCGCACCAATCAAAGGTGCCGACAGGCTCAGGGCTGCGTGGAGAAATCTCTCGCCAGTGATGAGACGCAGATTCCTCGCCAGCGACAGGACGGACATGGCAGAGGAACGTACGGTCCTTGCCTGCTACAGAACAATCATGGCACGGGCTCGTACAGGGCTTGCCTTTGCACGCACAGGGATCGCATTCACAGGACTCGGCATCGCCCTTTTCAGACAGTTTCATGTCGGCCCTTGGACGGCCTTTGATCTCGCCTTAATCTTTACGGGTGTCATAATGGCCATAGAAGGCTTCTACTGGTATCTTCCTGGCCGGCAGGCCGGCGTAGAGGGTTTTGAATCGGTTAAAAAGGCGGGCGGCAAAACGACAATCTGGGATTTTGTCTTCCCATTACCCGTATTCAAACATACTGATACCGAATATGCGCCCATCCCGCCTGTCAAACCATCCTACTCACCTGGTATATGGGCCACCACAGGACTCGCCCTCGAAAGGACGCTCCTTGCAGACAGAAGGGGTGTGATGGCAAGGCTGCGCACCATCATGGCCCGCTCGAGAACCGGCTTGGCTTTCATAAGGACCGGCATGAGCGTGGCGTCCGTCGGACTAGGGCTTATGGTGTATTTCGGAATCAACAGTATTGCCTGGAGCATGCTGAACCTTGCGTTGATAATCATCGGTCTGATCTCCATTGCGGACGGGCTTTATTGGTACTTACCGGCAGAAAAGATAAAAAAGATGTTTCCGTACTGTTTTGGGGGGATGGAGATCACCATCCCTGATTATGGAACACCGGCGCGATTTTGGAAAAAAATAGTCTTCAGCCAATGAAAAATCCCGCTCTTACAAGAGATACAGAAAAATTTTTGTCACTTGTGGACAGTAACATGCTGACCGCAGAGGAATTGCACGCCGCAGAGTTTGCCGCCCAGGCCCGCGGCATAGACATGGAAGTCATACTTATACGTGAATATGGTCTGCCTCGCCATGTACTTCTAAAGGCCCTCTCAAACTATTACAATTGTCCTTTCATAGAATACGATGAGAGGACCCCCATACCGCCCGAACTTCTATCAGGACTGAATGAAGAAAGGCCTTCCATAACCAAGTGGTTTCCGGTCATAAAAGATGGTGACACGGTCATCATAGCGACCAATAATCCAAAAGACCCTGAGGTGTTGGACGAGGTCACCAGGTTTATCAAGGCCAAAAAATATGAATTCTGGGTGGCACTCAAGGAAGACATCGGCTGGTTCATCCAGGACTTTCTGCATGCACCGCCCGGCCAACTCATAGGGACCGAAAGGACAGGGCTTGCATATTGGCGGAACACCATGGCACATTGGAGGACAAGGCTTGCATGCTACCGGACGGACATGGCCAAGGCAAGGACCGACCTGGCATTCTTGAGATGGGGATTGGGGCTTGTAGCTATATCAAACGCGCTCATGCGCACACATAAATCAAGGTCAATATATTATTTTTATTTCTCACTGATGGCCGTCGGTCTACTGCTCGGCGCCTTCGGACTTACCGGTTATCTGAAAATAAGAAAGACGAGAATGAAGCCACCCGAACACCAGACACTCGTGGAGGTAACCGCAGCGACCCTGCATTTTCTTGAGAACTATCATTTTATCGAAGGTATCAGTACGAAGCCATCTATAAAGAAGAGCATGCTAGCGCGCCTCGGCGACTTTCTTGCTGGCCATTCCACTATTATCTATCCCTCTCCTGCGAGCAGGGAAAGGACCCACCTGGCACGCGAGAGGAACGTCCTTGCCAGCCAGAGGACCATCGCCGGTTGCTATCGCACCATATATGCCCGCGCGCGTACAGGGTTGGCATTTATAAGGACAGGCGTTTCTTTCACGAGCCTAGGGTTGGGTCTTATCAAGTATTTCGGCTTCAGCCTGTTGAGTATCTACGATGCCATGCTTGTTGTCGCTGGAATATTGATGGTGACAGATGGCCTGTTATGGTATCTTCCTGTTAGGAAAGAACAGTCCGAGATCCCAAGATGCGTAGTGCCCGATTACTAAAATAATTATGAAAGTAGAACATCGAATTGTACTGTCCAATATCTTCAATCTCAGCTTGATTGTCGTGGTAGTTTTTTTTGCCTTTCAAAACCTGAATCTTGTCCTGACGAAATTAAGATTTGTTGAGATAGCTGACGACTTGAATGCATCTTTTTTAGAGATGAGGCTGGCAGAAAAAAATTATTTCTTATATAAAGATAAACTTGCTATTGATGATATAATACTTAAGATAGATGAAACAAATTCTTCTATAAACAGCGTAAAAAAAGACATAATTAAAGCTATCAATGAAGATAATTTCACTAAGCTTGAAGCATATTTAAAAGATTATAGCGAAATTATTTCACAAATACAAAAAAATAATACTGAGAATGCAAAATTAGAAACTAAACTAAGAGAATCAGGTAGAAGGTTAAGGGAATTTTCAAGTACAATAACACATCTTGAAAGAATTCACGTAAATGAACTCATTTTAAATTCAAAAAGAATATTGTTACATTCATTCTGGATTATTCTACTTTCAAGTATAATAATAAGTCATTTAATTTCAAGAAAAATATTACAATCATTAAAACTAATAGAAAAAATGACACTATCAATATCAGAAGGGAATTTCAAGACACTAAAGGATATAAAATCAAATGACGAGTGTGGATCTGTAATCAAAGCACTTAATTTTATGGCAAATGAGCTTAGAAATCGTGAAGAACAACTTATACAATCAAAAAAATTAGCATCAATAGGCGTAATGACAGCTGGAGTTGCACATGAATTAACGAATCCACTGAATAATATTTCAATGATTGCTCAAACATATCTAGAACTCTATGATAATTTAAGTAGAAATGATAGAATAGAATTTATGAATAAAGTAGAAAGTGAAACTGATAGAATGAAGGAAATTGTAAAAAATTTCCTTGATTTTTCTAAGCCTAAAGAACCACATCTTAAACAAACTGACATCAATTTAGTTATACAAAAGGCTTACAAGCTTATGCAAAATATGCTATATATATCAAATATAGATACACAGCTTGAACTTGATGAATCTTTACCTAAAATCTTTATTGATGAAAATCAAATACAACAAGTCCTTGTAAATCTTATTACAAATGCAGCTCAGGCAATGACAAAAAATGGAAAACTCCATATTAAATCAAGTTTAGACAAAAATAAAAATTATATAGAAATATATATAACAGATACAGGAAAAGGTATACCGCCCGAGTTACTTCCACATATATTTGACCCATTCTTCACCACAAAAGGGGAAGGCGGTACAGGTCTTGGATTATCTGTAAGTTATGGAATAATAAAAAATCACAAAGGCGATATATCAGTTGAAAGTAAAGTAGGAAAAGGCACAACATTTACTATAAGATTACCAATTTATAATGGAGAAGAGGATAAGACAAATGGATAAACCAAGGATAATGGTTATCGATGATGAAAAGATAGTTTGTGACATGTCAAAACTATCGCTTGAACAGGCAGGATATGAGGTCGAAACTTTTCTAAGTGCAGAACCGGCACTCGAGAGGCTGAAAGAAAAAAAATTCGATGTAGTTGTCACTGATTACAAAATGAAAGGCATGAATGGGATGGACGTTTTGAAAACCGTGAAAAATCTCTATCCCGAGACAAAAGTCATAATGATAACCGCCTTCGCGAATCTCGAAACGGCCATAGAGGCACTGAGGGCTGATGTACATGACTTTTTCCCAAAACCGGTAAAGATAAAAGAGTTAAAGGCCTCTATAGAACGGGCGCTGAGCGGTAAATAAAAACCTGGACAGAGAGGAGGGCAGGGAATTTTTACTCCATCATGATACTGTTTCTCAATTCAAGTTTTTCTATCTTTTTCTTTAGTCTCGCCTTGTCCTTCTCATCCTTAGCTGATAAAAGTGCCTTTTCGAGCATCGAAATTGCCTTTTTATAGTTATGTCCAGCGGCGTATGCGTCGCCAAGGTGTTCGATTATAATGGGGTCGTCAGGGACAAGGGCATTGGCCTTCTCAAGATACTCTATGGCCTTTTTATAAACACCTTTTTTATAATACACCCAGCCTAAACTGTCGATTATATAGCCATCGTCAGGCTCTTTTGTGAGCGCCTTCTTGATGAGATCTTCTGCCTCGTCAAGCTTTATACCCTCTTCTGCATATGTATAGCCGAGATAATTGAGGGCAGAGACATTATCCGGCTCCAATTCTATAACCTTTTTGGCAAGCTTGACGGCCTCGTCCCTCTTGCCAAGCTTGTCTTTCAACATAACCAGCGCGAAGATTATATTTGTATTATCTACATTAGTCTTAATCTTAAGCGCATTTTCAAGCAGAGACTCTGCATCAGCAGACCTGCCGGCATCTTCATAAAGCGACGAGAGCGCCATGACCCAAGGGACGGTGCCAGGTCGTTCTTTAAGAAGGCGCTCCAGAAGCCCGAGGGCCTGATCAATCTTGCCCTCTTTCTTCAAGAGAAAGGCGAGATGAGACTTCGCCTCTACAAAATTATCTTCGCCCTGTTTTATCTTATCTAAAATGCTTATGGCTGCATCCACATCACCCTTCTGCTCGTCAGCCAGAGCCATATAAAAAAGCACCTGACCGCTTTCAGGATAATCTCTTTCAAGCCCTTTAAGAACGGAAAGCGCATCGTCGTATCTTTCAAGCTGAATCAGCAGGACAGCGATCCTGAGCTTTATCCGCGGGTCGTTCTTGACCAAGGCATCGAGCTGCTTCAACCCATCAAGGGCCTCTTCATATCTCTTCTCCCTGACCAAGAGGTCGATGAGCCTCTCTCTCGCATTTGCATCACCTGGTTCCTGCTCAAGAAACGCCTTGTAACACTCTATGGCATCGGAAAAAGAACCCATCTGCTCGTAGGCATAGGCCAATTCAAGATAAAAGGCGGCAAACTGCTTGTTCAGATTAAGACCCTTCTTTAAGTATTCAATGGCCTTGGAATAATCCTTCTCGTCTCTGTAAAGTGCACCGAGGTAATAATATGCAAGAAACGACCTAGTCCCG
>NZ_JBMFRG010000035.1:20920-22160 GCF_049968175.1 Dissulfurimicrobium sp. | reverse complement strand
GCCGGCCCTACAAACAGCCGGGGCTTTCGCTAAGATGCAGCGGGCGGTACTCCTGGATCGCCAGGCCCTTCTCATGCTGGATGTGGCCAGGACCTATTTTCAAGTGATGCACTCAGAAAAGCAGGTTGCGGTTTTAAAGTATTCAATCAAAGTCGCCCGACAGCGGCTCGCAGACATTCAAGTGAAAGAAAAGACTGGTGTGGCACGGCCGGTGGATGTCTTTCTAGCCGAATCACAGCTGGCGAAGACGCAAAACGAGTTGATTCAAGCCAAGGCCGATGTAAAAAACGGCCGGGCGATGCTGGCATTTTTAATCGGTGTACCGGCAGTCAAGGGACCGCTCACCGGCGGACTGAAAATTCCGTCGATAAACTGGCACATCGACACCTTGTTGAAGCTAACCGAGACGCATCGACAAGACCTAACGGCTGCCCATGAACGGGTGAAGGCTGCGGCCGCCGCACTGGAAGCGGCCTGGGGCGAATATTTCCCGTCGGTCTCCCTCAACTTGATGCGCTACCTGTCCCGGGATACCTTCCCCAACGATGTGGATTGGACCTCCATGATCCAGGTCAATGTCCCTATTTTTCAGCCGGATTGATTCATGCGGATGTCCGCACCGCTTATTCGCGCCTGCGGCAAGCTCGACTCTCCGAGATGTATATCCGCCGGCAGATATTGAAGGATCTACGAATGGCTGTGGAAAATCTCCAAAGGGCTAGGCAACAGATCGATCAGCTCGATATCCAGGTCAAAGCGGCCCGGGAAGGGGTGCGGCAGGCAACAGCCGCATTCAATGCCGGACTTGGAACAAACCTTGAGCGGCTAATTGCCCAAGAGGGTCTGCTATCCGCGGAACTGTCCCTTTCAACTGCAAAATTCAATCAAGATGTTGATTATTTGAAACTCTTGCGCGTGACAGGAGAATTGAATCCAGAACTTTTCCTTATGCCACCACCTACAAAAAACAACTTTCTTGAACCTAATGAAATGGGTAGAGATGACAGAAAAAAGCCGAAATAGCGATATAGCCGCCAATGAAACGGAATCTATGGGACCCAACAGTTCCTCGGCAGGGCCTTTCCACCGTAAAAAAATCGTCTGGTGGACGGCGGGCGGGCTGGTAATTCTAGCACTGATCATCGGCATCCCTTACTATATCCATTCATTATCTCACGAATCCACCGATGATGCCTTTATCGATGGAGATATCATTCCAATAAGCCCGCGGGTGTCCGGC
>NZ_JBMFRG010000035.1:0-20820 GCF_049968175.1 Dissulfurimicrobium sp. | reverse complement strand
CGATGATGCCTTTATCGATGGAGATATCATTCCAATAAGCCCGCGGGTGTCCGGCCTGGATCCGCATGATTTCCAGGCCCGTCTGGATGGGGCGGAGGCCGCGCTGGAAGCGGCAAAAGCCGCTAATCGGGCACGCAACATCAGTGTCGAACTAACCCGGATCACCGCCACGGCCGAATTGAATGAAGCCAAAGACAATGTGGAATCGGCAAGAGCGGCAGTTCAGGAGGCCAAGGCACGACTTGCCCTGTGTGAAGCAGCACTCGCCCAAGCAAAGGCAGAGGCCGAATCCGCAAGGGGGCGGTATCGGCTGGATGCGACGAACTTAAAGCGGTACCGCGAGATGGCGAAGACGAAAACAGTATCACTTCAAGACCTTGATCGCGCCGTAGCCGCTGAACAAATGTCCGCTGCAGATTTAAGGGCGGCGGAAAAGAAGGTTGACAAAAGCATCTGTTCGTGAAGCCAAGGCGGCGATCAAGGCTGCAGAAGCCAGCCAGCGACAGGCCAATGCCCGCTTGACTGCGGCACAGTCCGCACCCCAGCAGATCAAACAGAGCCGTTTTCAAGCGAAAGTATCTAGTGCTGATATCGACCAGGCCAAGGCCAATGTCGCCCAGGCCAGTCTGAATCTTTCCTATACAAAGATTTATGCGCCATGCGACGGTTTTGTGACCAAAAAAGATGTCGAGCTCGGGCAGTTCGTGCAGCCCGGACAATCGCTCATGGCACTGGTGCCTCGGAATGTATATGTTACGGCCAATTTCAAGGAAACACAGCTGACACACATGCGACCCGGCCAGCCGGTTGAAATCTCGGTGGATGCATACCCAAATTTCACCTTCCACGGCCATGTGGACAGCATCCAGCATGGGTCGGGCGCCCGCTTCAGTCTGCTTCCGCCGGAAAACGCCACAGGCAATTATGTCAAGGTCGTCCAGCGGGTACCGGTCAAAATTGTTTTCGACCGTCCGCAAGAGACTAAAAAGTGCTGTTGGTCCCGGGGATGTCAGTGGTACCAGACGTGGATATCGGCGCCGTGGGATGGCCGTCCGACGGATCGAAATATATCTCGAAAAACAAGGCTCCGCTCCACACGAAGAGTGGGGCCGCAGCAATAAAATGAACGGCGCATCCGAAAATACCACCACCAAGTTAATCGAGGTAAATAAATGGCTGGTGGCAGTCACGGTCATGTTCGGCGCGTTCATGGCAGTCATGGACGTCAGTGTCGTCAATGTGGCCATGCCGCACATGATGGGTACCTTTTCCGAGGATCTCTCATCGATAACCTGGGTATCCACAGCCTACAGCATCGCCGAAATCTGGTGACCATGGCCGGCTGGTTCAGTACGCTCATCGGCCGCAAGAAGCTCTAATGTGGTCGTTCGCAATGTTCACGGTAGGGTCGGTTCTGTGCGGTACAGCGGTTTCGTTTCCACAGATGTTGTTCTACCGGGTGCTGCAGGGGATCGGCGGCGGTTCGCTGATCCCAGTTTCGCAGGCAATTCTTCGGGAGTCGTTTTCCAAGGAGGAGCAGGGGATGGCCATGGCCATATTTGGCATGGGGGTCGTTCTGGCACCAGCGATTGACCGATTGTGGGCGGCTGGCTGACGGATTACTATGGATGGCCCTGGATTTTTTCATCAACATCCCGATAAGCATCATCGGTATTTTCATGATCGGCGCCTTTGTTCACGATCCGCCGTATCTGCGGCGCGGGATCAGAAAATCGACTGGATCGGCATCGGTCTGCTGGCGGTCGCCCTGACCACCATGCAGATCGTACTGGAACGGGGACAAAGAGAGAACTGGTTCGATTCGCGCCTGATTGTGCTAGGGACCGTTGTTTGTGTACTGGCGCTGATCAGCCTAGTGATTTGGGAACTGATTGCGCCGGAACCGGTAATCAATTTCCGGATCCTGCGCAATGCCCCGCTGGCCATCGGCTCTGCCATAGGGATAATCTTTGGCATCGCCCTTTTGGCACTACATTCATTCTGCCTCAATTTACACAGGACCTGCTGGAATATCCTGCGTTCCAGGCAGGGCTGGTGATTGCGCCGCGGGCATTCATGCTGCTGCTCTTCATGCCAATCGTGGGCCGACTTTACAACCATATCGATGCACGGGTGCTGGTGATATTCGGCGTCGGGATCACCTTCTGGTCCTATTATGATCTCGCCGGATTGTCGCTTGCCGCAGGGTTCTGGAACCTTGTCCCCACGCTCTTGATCATGGGTATTGGCATGCCGTTCGTGTTCGTGCCCTTAAGCACCCTTTCACTGTCCACTGTACCCAGCCCTGACATGACTGATGCAACCGGCCTTTACACCCTGGCGCGTCGGGTCGGTGGCAACATCGGATACGCGCTGGCGGCCACGATGGTGGATCGTGGCCAGCAGATCCACCGATCCTATCTGGTCGATCATGTAAACCCCTTTAATATGCCTTATGCCGAATACAATCGAATTGCCGGAACCGCACTAAGGCATGCAGGACTCAATACCCAGGGTGTGCAGCATACAATTTATGCGCTGACAAATCGGATTGTGGACATGCAGTCAACCATGCTGACATACAACGATATATCCTGGGTGTTTGGCCTACTGTTTTTGAGTATCATACCACTGGTACTGCTGCTGGCCAGGGCGTACCGCCCTGGCCAGCAAATCCGCCAAGGCATCCGGAAACTGACGGGGTCAACGATCACAAAGCGCATCTTGTTCCACTGATCTCGGTCCTGCGGGGTCAAGATTCAAAAGGGCCCGATGAAAAAGACAGAGATCCTGTAAGGATATCAATGAAAAACTGAAATACATGGACTTAATGCCGCAGCGCAACAAGACAGATCACCAATACTGGATATGAATAAAATATCGGGCTGTCCGTTTGCCTGTATTACAATCCTTCATTCTGTAACTTGAGTACAAGCTCCTTCTGGGCGACGGTAAGCCTCTTCGGGACGTCCACCATGAGCCGCACATATTGATTGCCGCTCCCCCCTTTGCCATCAGGCAGACCCTTGCCCTTTATACGCAGCTTCTTTCCAGGCCCGGTCCCGGGTGGTATCTTGAGTCTGACACTGCCGCCGAATGCAGTCGGAACCTCGATCTCTCCACCGAGGCATGCGCTGCTGAAACTTATCGGCTGATCTATCTCCAGGTCCAATCCATTGACCCTGAAGCGACTGTCAACCTGTGGACGGACCACGAGATAGAGGTCCCCTCTTATGCCGTCTGCTCCAACCCCGCCCTTCCCAGCCACGCGGATCTTTTTCCCTGGGCCAACCCCAGGTGGTATCTTTACAGATATCCGTTCCTCAAGCCCGCCGGCATCAAAGGCAAGCCTCTTTTCACAACCTTCAGACATCTCTCTTGGAGAAAGGGGTATCTCAAGCGTTATATCCTCGCCAGGCCGAGCGGAGGCAAAGCGGTCCGCCTTTTCATATCCTTCGCCTACGCCACCTGTCCCCTGACTGAAGATCTGGCTAATCAAATCGTCGAATGAGCCTACGCCACCCGGTCTCCCGCCAAAACTGACCCTCCACGCCCTGGCCCCGCCTTTGCCGCCGATGCCGAATTCCTGGAAGATATCACCAAAATCGAAGTTTCTGAATATATCTTCTTGAGTATAACGACGGTTGAATTCAGAAGAACCGAAGGTATCATACTGTTTCTTCTTTTCAGGATCGCTTAAAACCGCATAGGCCTCGTTTATCTCCTTGAAACGTTCCTCCGCGGCCCTATCGCCCTTGTTCTTGTCAGGATGATACTTCATTGCAAGCCTACGAAAGGCCTTTTTTATCTCATCGGGGGTTGCGGTCTTTGATACCCCTAGTACTTTGTAATAATCCTTTGCATTTTCCATATCTGCATCCAAAATTTATTAAAACTCATTGAAATATTATAAAATTTGCATTTCAATTTAATGATATGCAGCACAAAGTCAAGGTAGACCCTCTTAAAAGAACAGGTTGAAATTATATGTCCCTAAAAATAGCGCCCTTTGCCCCTTCAAGCCCACCTGATCCGCAAAAAATCAAGGAAGGACTTGAAATAATCGACATTGAAGGACCTGAACTGATATGGACCAGAGACCCCTTTGGACCAACATCTCGCAGTGGACCGTTCGACTATCTGGCCGAAGACGATGAAGTACAGGCCGCCCGTTTTTCCAAATATATGCAGGATGTCTCAAACGATTTTATCTGGACCATGCGGGGCGGCTATGGGTCTTCGAGATGGATAGATAAGATCGATTGGGGCAGAGTGGCGGGATCTGCGCATCCTTTAATTATAGGCTTCAGCGATATCACATTCCTACATGCCGCACTCAACTCAAGGGGGCTGCGTTCCATCCACGGCCCGCTTATAACCACACTTCCGAAGACAAGCCCGGCGTCAAGGGCTGCGCTCTGGTCCTGTCTTGAAAAAGGCAAGTTCCCGCCACTTCCTGCCAGACCGTTGATAAAAGGAAAAAACCGGCTCGTTTACGGCAGGTTGATAGGCGGGAATCTTACATGCCTTGTCCATACCCTGGCGACCCCTTACGAACCGCCATGGGACGATGCCATCCTGTTTATTGAAGATTATAATGAGGCACCTTACAGGCTTGACCGCATGCTCACCCATCTTGTGGCCTCTGGACGACTCTCAAAGGTATCTGGCATTGCCGTCGGACGCCTCACAAAGGACCAGTCTTCAGATTTCAGCCCTGAACAGCTCCTCAAAGACAGGCTTTCCAGCCTGGATATCCCGGTAATCATAGATATCCCTGCAGGCCACGGCGAAGACAACTTTCCGATGCTTCTCGGGGGTGTATATGAATTGAACGGCGATGTCGGCATACTAGCCCCGGCTTAGGAATATCAGCCGCCGCTGTCCACCAGGGGAACGGGCTCGCCAAGGAGCCTCGCCAAGGCTGTGATCTTTGCAGTATGTTCAAGGCATTCCATCAGCTCGAAGGCCTTCATCAAACTCGGCCCGCGGGTTATCGCGCCGTGGTGCGCGAGTATCTGGGCTGGCCCCTTGTCAAGGACCCCAGCTACGGCATCGGCAAGCAATTTGCTTCCAGGCGGTGCATACCCTACCACAGGGACTTCACCCAAGAACATCATTCCCTCGACCATGAGGTGAGGGGTAAACTTAAACCCTGCAAGACTCAAGGCCATTGTCCACGGGGCATGGGTATGCACCACGGCCATTGCACCTGAATCCTTTCTATAAATGGCGAGATGAAGCGAGATTTCGGAAGACGGCCTTTGCCCTTGATCCTTACCGGCATCGCCTGCTGGATCACCCTTCTCGTCCACCATGACGAGGTCACTTTCAGACAAAATGCCCTTGTGTGCACCGGTTGGTGTAATCAAGATAAAACCATTTCCAAGTCGGACGCTCACGTTGCCATCCGGCCCAGCAATAAGCCCCTTCTGATAAAGCAGCCTGCAGACAAGCACCATCGACCTGCGAAGGCCGGCCATTTCTATATTGACGCTCAATTTAAAATACCTCGGAATTCATCTTGTTGCGCCCCGATCCCAATGTGCAACTATATATAATATTCCTTTTTCTTTGTGACCTCTTTTTTTATGCGGTTAAGGGTCAACGAAAGCGCACTGATCGTATTGTCCCTTATATCACCGGCCACGCCGAGGAGCATGACATCATCGCCCACATTCAAGCGCCCCTCACGTATCTCTGTATCAACAGCGACAACGCCGGGAAGCCGCCTTGCATCCCTGATAATCTCATCTAGACGCTTGCGATCGACCTCGATATCCACTGCGCATACAGGACGTCCATCCCTTGAATGGTCCCGTACAACTCCGTTATGGATGAGCACCATGCCAGCCTTGCCACCTGCAGCATCTTTAAGTCTTTTTAAGAATGAGTCTATATTCATAACGTTTCTCCTTACTTTAAAAAATTTTTAAGGAATTTTAATGTTGACATAATGACGATTTAATTATATTTAATGAAATGTCAACTGTGTGACAAATGTCACCTGTTGATCGGGCGTTAATCTTCTTGAAGGCCGCGATCGCTTTAGCTGTTTCCTTTAATGTAGTAGACTAAAAAAGAGAACTAAAAAAACAAAAGGAGGGCAAGAAACGATGAAGAAACTGTTAGTAGGGATCATGGTATTGGTCATGCTGATACCGGCCATGGTATTGGCATCACCTACGCCAGAAGAGCTCATGAAAAAGATCGACGCGCTTAACGCTGAGCTCGCAAAGGTGAAGTCGGAACTGGAGAATGTCCAGACCAAACAGCAAGAAACCAGCCAGACAGTCGAGAAGGTCTCTCAGAAGGTGGGAGGCGGACTGGCCAAGACCAACTTCTCTTTCGACGGAGGCGATTTCAGATTCAGGGTGGATTCAACCAGGGCGCATGTGCCTGGTTACTATGATGAAAGGCAGTACATGAGCGCCTTGCAGGCATGGCAGCAGGGCGGCATGAAGGGCCCGATGCCGACTATTAACCAATTTTATCAGAGGAGCTATAGCCCGAAAAATGACGACCTCTACACCACAAGGCTCCGTCTGAACATGAGCGCCGAGGCAACCGAGAACATAATGTTCAAGGGCCGTCTTGCCATGTACAAGATATGGGGCATGGAGACGGCTAATGCAACAGCCGCCCCGTTCTTCGCCTCAAACGGCTATCTCTGGGATCCAAACATTAGCCGCAGGCCAAACGACAACACAGTCAGGGTTGAGATGGCCTATGTGAACTGGACAAATATAGGCGGGTATCCGATATGGTTCTCAGTTGGCCGTAGGCCGACTGTTGACGGGCCTCCGCTCCAGCTCAAGGAAAACTTGCTGAACCGCTATGCAACCCCTACAGCCCTTGGCGTGGACTGGACCTTTGACGGCGCAACCGTTGGCTACTCCTATTCTAATCCATTCCCAGGTAAAATCAGGATCTGCTACGGCCGCGGTTATCAGACAGGATTCCAGGATGTCCCCTATCAGCAGAAGATAGACAATGTCGATCTATACGGTATAAACTGGGATGTAATCGACGACCCTGATAGAGACATGTTCGCAAACCTCCAGCTCTTCAAGGCCGGAGACATCCCGGATACAATGGAAAACATAAGCACATCCCCAGTTAATGCTTACAATAACTTGGTCATGTTTGGCAAACCGTCGAACAACCTGGGTGATATCTATCATCTGAGCGGTGTATTCATGCACAAACTTCCCGCACAGTTCTTGAATATCGATTACTTCCTGAGCGCTGGCATGAGCTATACTGACCCACGCGGCGTAAGCAGGGAATATATAGGTCTTATCAATCCAGGTGACCCATCACAGGGTATAGGCGGCTACGGACTACTTAACAACCCGGGTGAGAATCAAAAACACTGGGGCTGGGCAGCGTATGTAGGCTTTAGGGTACCTATCGAGCAGCTTCGCAGCAAGCTTGGCGTTGAGTATAACTATGGCTCACGGTACTGGATCAACTTCACTCCTGCATCCGATGACCTTTATCTGTCAAAGCTTGCCACCCGTGGTCATGTAGGCGAGATCTACTGGATATGGGATATTCCAGACACACCACTTTCAAAGCTTGGCCGCGCATTCATCAGGGCAGGCTATCAGTATTACTGGATAAACTACACAGGAAGTGGAAACTGGGTGGGTAAACCGATTGATATCGACAACCTGAAGGATCCACAGAATGCCTCTTACATGGGCCAGCCAGGGGTTGACCGCATGGATAACGCCTACCTGACCTTCGAGGTATACTTCTAAAACCATCGAATCAACCAGGAAGATAATATAAAAAAGGGGGGAGGCTTCGCCTCCCCTTTTTTATGGAGGGATAAGCTATGCCGATACATGAATTCAGATGCAGAAGTTGCAATTCCGACTTTGAACTGCTACTCATAAGTAAGGTAGAAATAGTAGATGTGCGATGTCCGATGTGCCAAAGCCCTGATGTTCAAAAGGTTTTAAGCGCAGCCAACATATCCGTGGCAGACGGAGGGAATAAAAAGACAAATATGTCAAGATCAATGGCTACGTCTAAGGCATCTACCGGGTGCACTATACAGGAAAGGTCGTGCGGGTCGGGCAGCTGCGCCACATTTGAACTATCGGGTCATAACAGAGAGAAATAGAAAAACAGCCACCTATTTTATCTTTACTTGGGAGTAAGCCTCGTAAGTAAGATCTGAAAAGACTCGTCTTCACCTGAATGGAGTGTAACTTCTTTTATAGCGATATCGTAGCACCCCGAACAGAACCCCAAAAACCCTGCAAGGCTCTTGCGTCTTTTGTCATGGGAAAGATAAATCACGCCATTCGGCGCAAGAAATATCTCAAACACCTTCAGGAGGGGTGCGAAGAACCTTGAGTTAAAGAGTATCTCAGAACCTATTATAATCTCAAACTTACCGAGTGAGCCGTCAGGCTCAAGCCAATCTAGCCTCTTTTGAAACACGCCTTCACAGCCATTGACCGCGGCAGATACCCTTGCAAAATCCAATATCTCATCGTCAAAATCCGTTACCGTAACACAGTGGCCAAAAGCAGCCGCCACAATACCGGCCACACCCACACCGGCCCCGAGCTCAAGGATACGCCTACCAGGGTCCGTCGGCATCCTCGCCATAAAATCCGCAAGCACGACCGCCGCCTCCCATATCTTGACCCAGAAAGGAAAATCGGATACGTCAGCGAAGATGTCTCTCCCCTTGATCAGCGGTTCTATATCGCCTGGATGGAGAAAATTAAAATGCCTGCCCCTTACAGTCAGTGGTTCAAATTCCAATGAATATCTGGAATCCAGACGTTCATAAACCGACTTTACACAAGGAGGTATAAGCTCCGACATCGATCGTTCTGGTTCTGTATTCATGACGTTGCAGCAGCGGCCCTGCGGCACTCTTTCTCGTCATAAAAGACCCGTCCTGTCCCCGCCGGAATCAATCGGCCCATTATGACATTTTCCTTAAGACCCCTCAAATAATCTATCTTGCCGGCAATTGATGCATCGGTAAGGACTTTCGTCGTCTCCTGGAACGAAGCTGCAGATATAAAGCTGTCAGTCGTCAAAGAGGCCCTAGTTATGCCGAGCAACATCGGCTCAGCGGTTGCAGGTTGCCGGCCTTCGGCGATCAACTTCTCGTTTTCCTCTTCAAATCTATAGCGTTCCACCTGTTCGCCGAGCATAAACGTACTGTCGCCCACGCTTGTAATCTTAACCCTGCGCACCATCTGCCTGACTATCACCTCGATATGTTTGTCGTTTATCTTGACACCCTGCAGCCGATAGACCTCTTGGATCTCATTTACCATATAACGGGCCAAGGCCTTTATACCCTTGACCCTCAGGAGATCGTGCGGATTGATTACGCCATCCATTAGTGGTTCGCCTGCACGTATATAGTCACCTTCGTGGGCATTTATATACTTGCCTTTCGGTATCATGTATTCCTTGGGTTCGCCGACTTCAGGGGTAATGATCACACGCCGTTTGCCCTTTAGGTCCTTACCGAAAGACACAACACCGTCTATCTCGGATATAATCGCATATTCCTTCGGCTTTCTCACCTCAAAGAGCTCCGCAACCCTAGGAAGACCTCCTGTAATGTCCTTTGTTTTTGTCGTCTCCCTAGGTATCTTTGCAATAATCTCTCCAGCCCTGATCTCGTCACCCTCATTCGCTACAACGATGGCACCAACCGGAAGAAGATAGCGGGCATCTCCCTTGCCGCTTGGCAACTTCAATGTCCTTCCCCGCTCATCCTTAATCGAAATTCGAGGCGTATAGTCGGAAGACCGATGTTGTATAACCACACGACTCGCCCTACCCGTAAGCTGATCCACCTTTTCTTCTATAGTGACCCCATCTATAAGATCCCCGAATTTCACCTTTCCAGACACCTCTACAAGGATTGGGTTTGTAAACGGATCCCACTCAGCCAACTTTTGACCCGGCTCAACAGCCGCCCCATCTTCAACCACTAGCTCTGCCCCGTATATTACTGGATAACGCTCCCTCTCCCTGCCGTCATGTGACATGATCACCAGCTCGCCGTTCCTGTTTAGCACCACCATGCGCCCTGCAGGATTGCGCACCGCGCTAATCCTTTCATAACGCACGACTCCACCCCCTCTTGCCCTGATATCCGCCTGCTCGACCTTGCCACCAGCTGCGCCACCTATATGGAATGTCCTCATGGTAAGCTGTGTACCAGGTTCTCCGATCGACTCTGCGGCTATAATACCTACAGCCTCACCAATAGCTACCATGCGCCCTCTTGCAAGGTCACGCCCGTAACACTTAGCGCACACCCCATAAGGCGACCGACAGGTAAGAACCGACCTGATCTCAACCCTGGAGATCCCGGCGTCTTCTATCTTGACTACAGCATCTTCATCTATCTCCTCATTGGCCTTGACCAATACCTCGCCAGTAACCGGATCCACAATATCCATGAGGGCTACACGACCCAATATGCGTTCTCCGAGACGCTGTATGATCTCGCCGCCCTCTATAAGATGCTCCATCTCAATCCCATCAATGGTACCACAATCCTCTTCATATATCGTAGAGTCTTGGGCCACATCAACGAGCCTTCTAGTCAGATAGCCGGAATTGGCTGTCTTCAGCGCCGTATCTGCAAGACCCTTTCTTGCGCCGTGAGTAGAGATAAAATATTCAAGCACGCTCAAACCCTCACGGAAATTGGCCTTTATAGGCGTCTCAATGATCTCGCCGGACGGCTTAGCCATCAACCCACGCATACCGGCAAGCTGCCTTATCTGGTCCTTGCTACCCCTTGCACCTGAATCAGCCATGATGAAAACCGGATTAAAGCTTGGTGATGAAACCACCTCACCATTAGCGTTGCGATGGTACTCAACGGAGATACCTTCCATCATTTCTGAGGCGACCTCGTCAGTAGCCCTTGTCCAGATATCTATAACATTATTATATCTCTCGCTCTCCGTAAGCAGACCCTCCTTGTACTGCCTATCAACTTCTGAAACGGCTTCCTGGGCCTTCTCAAGTATCTCTTCCTTGCGCACAGGCACGGCGAGATTGTTTATGCAAATAGAAATGCCTGCCAATGTAGCGAACCTGTAACCCATATTTTTCAAGGCGTCAGCCAATATGATGGTCTGCTTGGCACCAGCAAGTCTGTAGCTTATATCAATAAGCTTGTTTATATCCTTTTTACGCATTACTTTATTAATATATGAAAATGGCACATATTCAGGGAGGATGTCAGACAATATCACCCTTCCTACGGTGGTCTCTACAAGCTCGTCCCTAATTCTTGCCTTGATCTTCGCCTGCAAGTGCACGATGCTGGCATCCCAGGCCTGAATCACCTCTTCCTTTGAAGCAAATATCTTGCCCTCACCCTTTACGCCTGGCCGTTCCCTGGTCATATAATAGATACCGAGCACAATGTCTTGACTGGCCTGTATAATAGGCTCACCGTGCGCGGGCGAGAGTATGTTGTTGGTGGACATCATAAGTACCCTTGCCTCGGTCTGGGCCTCGACAGACAGAGGCAGATGGACCGCCATCTGGTCGCCGTCAAAGTCTGCATTGTATGCAGTACAGACTAGTGGGTGCAGGTGAATGGCCTTACCCTCGACAAGAATAGGCTCAAACGCCTGAATACCCAGCCTGTGCAATGTAGGTGCCCTGTTCAACATAACGGGATATTCCTTCACCACCTCATCCAAGGCGTCCCAGACCTCTGGAACCTCTTTTTCCACCATCTTCTTCGCACTCTTTATAGTGGTCACAAGGCCCTTTTCTTCAAGTTTATTGTAGATGAAGGGCTTAAAAAGCTCGATCGCCATACGTTTTGGAAGGCCACACTGGTGCAGTCTCAGTTCGGGACCAACGACAATTACTGTGCGGCCCGAATAATCGACACGCTTGCCAAGGAGATTCTGTCTGAAACGTCCCTGTTTCCCCTTCAGCATGTCAGAAAGGGACTTAAGAGGTCTTTTGTTGGGACCAGTCACAACACGCCCTCTGCGTCCATTGTCGAACAGTACATCAACCGCCTCCTGGAGCATCCTCTTCTCGTTACGCACGATGATATCAGGGGCGTCGAGCTCCTGGAGCCTCTTGAGGCGGTTGTTTCTGTTTATGACCCTTCTATATAGATCATTGAGGTCAGATGTAGCAAAGCGTCCACCGTCAAGGGGAACAAGGGGCCTCAAGTCCGGCGGAAGCACAGGGATGACATTAAGTATCATCCATTCAGGTCGGTTGCCCGAGTCTTTAAAGGCCTCTATCACCCTCAAGCGCTTCCCGAGCTTCTTGCGTTTCGCCTCCGACTTGGTCTTGATCATCTCGTCTCTCAGCTCCCTTGAAAGGGAATCGAGATCTATCCTTGCAAGGAGCATCTGGATGGCCTCTGCACCTATACCTACTTCAAACTTGGAGCCGTAAAGATCAAGGTTTTTTGTGTAAAGTTCCTCTGATAATATGGTGCCCACAGCAAGTTCAGGCACTTGGGAAGAGAGCACTATATGGGATTCAAAATACAGGACCCTTTCCAGTTCCTTGAGACTAAGGTCAAGAAGGGCGCCAATCTTGCTCGGAAGGCTCTTTAAAAACCATATATGCGCCACAGGGGCGGCAAGGCTTATGTGGCCCATACGTTCGCGCCTAGCCTTCGCCTGAATGACCTCTACGCCACATTTCTCGCAGATTACACCCCTGTGCTTCATTCGTTTGTACTTGCCACACAGGCACTCATAGTCCTTTATAGGACCGAATATCCTGGCACAGAAAAGGCCATCCCTTTCAGGCTTAAAGGTACGATAATTTATGGTCTCAGGCTGCTTAACCTCACCAAAAGACCTCTCGAGCATCTTTTCGGGTGAGGCTATAGATATCCTGACCGCCTTAAAATTTAAAGGATCTTTCGGTTTTGAAAAAAAAGAAAGGAGATCTTCCATTCGATAAACCCTCTATTCAATAAGTTCCATGTCCATGCAAAGACCTTGGAGTTCTTTAACCAAAACATTAAATGATTCCGGAAGGCCGGCCTCAAGGAAATTGTTACCCTTGACTATCTTTTCATACATCCTTGACCTCCCGGCTACGTCGTCAGACTTGACTGTAAGGAACTCCTGGAGGGCATGTGCTGCACCATAGGCCTCAAGGGCCCAGACCTCCATCTCACCCAAGCGCTGACCACCGAACTGGGCCTTACCTCCGAGCGGCTGCTGCGTGACCAATGAATAAGGACCTGTTGAACGGGCATGTATCTTATCATCAACAAGATGATGAAGCTTGAGCATATACATAACCCCTACTGTTACAGGTTCGGCTATCGGCTCACCCGTCTGTCCATTATAAAGTGTAACTTGACCCAATTCGGATTGTCCTGAATCAACAAGCAAACCCCTGATGACCGACTCATCGGCACCATCAAAGACAGGCGTTGCCATCGGGATCCCATGCTCAAGTCCCATTGCAAACTGTCTAAGACTATCGTCATCCATCTTGTCAAGCATGGCCTCCAATTCGCCATCTCCTTTGAAGATGTCACCAAGCCTTGCCTTGACCCTTTTTATGTCATTTTCCCTTGCAAGACGTGCCACCTGCTCACCCAAATTCTTGGCCGCCCAGCCAAGATGTATCTCCATAATCTGTCCAACGTTCATTCGCGATGGCACGCCGAGTGGATTCAAGATAATATCAACCGGCGTCCCGTCTTCAAAATACGGCATATCCTCAATCGGTACGATCTTCGACACGATGCCCTTGTTTCCATGCCGTCCGGCCATCTTGTCGCCTACCTGGAGCTTGCGCTTCATGGCCACATAGACCTTTACCATCTTGATGACACCTGGCGGTAGCTCGTCACCCTTTTTGAGACGCTCGATTTTGCCTTCAAAATGCCTTCTTATACGCTCATCTTCTTTATTATACCAAGCCAAGATATCGGCCACTGCAGGATCAAGCCTCTTCTGGCCCTCAAGAATCAATTCCTGGAAACGATAGATAGGCGTCCTTCTCACGGCCTCGGCGTTCATCTCTTTGCCGGCCTCAAGGAGGACATTACCCCTGCTGTCTTTTATGGAAACAGCCGGCCTCTTCCCGGCAAGTTGTCTTACCAACTTCTCTATGGCGACATGCTGTATTATACTGAGCTCATCCGCCTGGTCTTTCTGGATGCTGGCTATCTCAACATCTTCAATGGCCTGGGCCCTTGCATCTTTTTCTACGCCCTTTCTACAAAATACCTTGGCGTCTATTACCACACCTTCTATGCCAGGCGGCACCCTCAAGGACGTATCCTTGACGTCGCCCGCCTTTTCACCAAAAACGGCCCTTAAAAGTTTTTCCTCAGGCGACAGCAATGTCTCACCCTTGGGCGTTACCTTTCCTACAAGGATATCGCCAGCCTTGACCTCGGCACCTATGCGGACAATCCCGCTCTCGTCGAGATTTTTCAGCGCCTCTTCCCCGACATTCGGTATATCCTTTGTTATCTCCTCCTTACCGAGCTTGGTGTCTCTGGCCTCTACGCTGAATTCCTCAATATGGATAGACGTATAGACGTCTTCTTTGACGATCCGTTCATTTATAATGATCGCGTCTTCAAAATTGTAACCTAGCCAGGGCATAAACGCCACAACTACATTCTTGCCAAGCGCAAGCTCGCCCCTATGCGTTGAAGGCCCATCCACAAGCACCTGACCCCTTCTGATCCTTTGTCCTGGGTGAACTAAGGGTTTCTGATTCAATACGGTGGTCTGATTTGACTTCTGAAACTTCTTGAGCTTATGTATCTCGACCTCAATAGGCCTACCCTCCGCCTCATCTCCTTCATAGACAACGACGAGTCTGGTCGAGTCGACATAATCCACCCACCCGTCCCGTTTCGCTATAATCGCAACGCCCGAATCCTTGGCTACGGTGGCCTCCATTCCTGTCCCGACCAGCGGGGCCTCTGACACAAGGAGAGGAACGGCTTGGCGCTGCATATTGGAACCCATAAGCGCTCTGTTTGCATCATCATTCTCAAGAAAAGGTATCAAGGCGGCTGATACGCTCACTAACTGATTCGGCGCCACATCTATGGCAGTTATTTCATCTGCGGGCACCATTAAGAACTCGCCTTTGATCCTCGCACCAACCTGATCATCAACAATCCTCCCGTTCGCATCGAGCTCAATCGTCGCCTGGGCTATAGTCTCATGGTCCTCCTCGGACGCGGTCATATAGACCACTTCACCGGTAACCCTCCTGTCCTTGACTATGCGATAAGGCGTCTCTATAAAGCCATAATCGTTTACACGAGCAAATGTGCTAAGAGATACTATAAGGCCTATATTGGGCCCTTCAGGGGTTTCAATAGGACATATACGTCCATAGTGGGTTGGATGCACATCCCGCACTTCGAATCCTGCTCTCTCCCTTGAAAGTCCACCCGGGCCCAAGGCTGAGAGCCTCCGCTTATGAGTAACCTCTGAAAGGGGATTTGTCTGGTCCATAAATTGAGAAAGCTGACTGGAGCCGAAAAATTCCTTCATAACAGAATTTACAGGCTTTGGATTGACAAGATCATTAGGCATAAGGGTTTCCACCTCTTGGAGGGTCATCCGTTCTTTTATTGCCCTCTCCATCCTGACCAACCCAATCCTATACTGGTTTTCTATCAATTCACCGATAGACCTCACTCTCCTATTGCCAAGATGATCTATGTCATCAACAGGCCCTCTCTCGTCTTTCAACCTAACAAGCTCCTTGATTGTATTAAGGATGTCTTCTGGTGTAAGGGTTTTTACATTGAGTGGTATATCGGTTTTAAATCTCTGATTTATTTTGTACCTGCCGACCTCGGAGAGATCATATGTATCAGGATTGAAGAAAAGGGATTGAAGGAATTTTTCAGCCACATTTATTATGAGTGGGCTACTTGGGCGGAGCCTGCGATATATTTCAATAATGGCCTCTTCTCGATTCCGGGTCTTGTCAAGCAACAATGTGTCACGTATGGATGAACTGACCTTTACACCATCGATAAAAAGGGTTGATACCTGAGATATCCCCTTTTCCCTCAATAGATTAAGATCTTCGGCCTTGATCTCCGTATTGCTGCCCAAAAGCACCTCACCGGTTAAGGGATCTACAACATCCTCCGCGACGATCTTTCCAATAAGTTCCTGTTCATCGACAGGGATGCGCGTCACACCGAGATCCTCAAGCTTTTTAAGTACTGTTTTTGAAAACTTCAGGTCCTTTCTTACTAAGACATCGCCGGTCTGCGGATGCAAGACATCCATACTCGCCTTTTGCGCCTGCATCGTCTTTGGATTCACTTTGCGATAAATGAGTTGACCCTCTATCAGATAGTTATCTTTGTCATAAAAACTACCTAAAATATCTTCATACCCAAGGGCCTTAAGCAGTACGGTCACAGGGAATTTACGCTTACGATCTATCCTGACGTATAAGATGTCCTTGACATCGAATTCAAAATCAATCCATGACCCACGTACAGGGATGATCCTTGCCGAATAGAGGAGCTTCCCGCTGGTGTGTACCTTGCCGGCGTCATGATCAAAAAAGATGCCCGGGGACCTTTGGAGTTGACTCACGACCACCCTTTCTGTACCGTTGATAATAAATGTGCCGGTGTCGGTCATGAGTGGTATGGTCCCGAAATATATCTCCTGTTCTTTTATATCACGTATACTCTGGACCCCGCTTTCCTTGTCTATATCATATGACAAGAGCCTGACCACTATCTTGACCGGTGCCTCATAAGTCGCCCCGCGCGACATACACTCTTCAACCGTATACTTGGGATCGCCGATTGAATACTGGACAAATTCAAGGGAAAAGGTGCCAGTAAAATCAGTTATAGGGAAGACACTTTTGAATGCAGCCTTGAGTCCTGCATCCTCCTTGACATCAAACTCACTGTCCCTCTGCAAAAATCTTTCGTAAGAACGTTTTTGCAATTCGATCAAGTATGGATAATCTATGACCTTTTTGACACGGCCAAATCTTTTTCTCACAGGTAATAATTGCAATTGATTCATAGGATGCCGCCTCAGATTGGCTTTAAAAAATTGAAAATTTAATTAAAAATTAAATTCTTCAGAAAACTATTTTTTATTGAATTCTCAAAAACTGAACAGCCGAAATGAATTTAACCCGGTCCGTGGGCGCACCTAACCCTCCAGACCGGGCGTCTTAATATATGACAATGCCGTATTTATGAAACGCTTCAAGATCAAGAGATTACTTAATCTCAACCTTTGCGCCTGTCTTCTCTATAATCTCCTTGATCTTGGCAGCCTCCTCCTTGGAAACACCCTCTTTGATGGGCTTCGGAGCACCCTCAACTAAATCCTTAGCCTCTTTTAAGCCAAGGCCGGTGACGGCCCTAACCTCTTTGATAACCTGAATCTTCTGGCTGCCCACATCGGTAAGTATGACACTAAATTCGGTCTGTTCCTCAGCCTGGGCCGCTCCTTCAGCAGACGCAGAGCCGGCCCCAGGGGCAGCGGCCACCGCCACAGGGGCGGCGGCGCTTACGCCGAATTTTTCTTCAAGTTCCTTTATGAGCTCAGATAGCTCTAGTACCGTCATATTGGAAATGAAATCAATTACATCAGCTTTTGTAATAGACATTGCAAATCTCCTTCTTAAATTTTAAAAAATCTCCAAAGCTTGATAATGATGATGTCATGCCTTCTTTTCGGCAATCGCCTTTAAGGCATAAAGCAGTTTCCTCGGCACCCCGGCCAATACATTTACAAAGGCGGTCGGAGTGGCAACCAACGCAGAAAGCAATTGGGCCAAAAGAAACTCACGGCTCGGCATAGCCGACAAGGCAGCAACACCGGCTGCATCAATCAATTTGCCAGAAAGTACGCCGCCTTTTATCTGAAGGGCCTCATTTGCCTTAGTGAAATTTACAAGAACCTTAGCCATAGCTACAGGGTCGCCATATGAGATGGCCACAGCCTTTGGTCCCTCAAAGAGGTCTTTGATGACCTCGGCTTGCGTCCCTTCAACCGCTTTTTTATATATGGTATTTTTAGAAACCCTGAACTCGGCGTCTATCTCTCTAAGGGTCTTACGCAAACTATCAGAATCGGACACCTTGAGCCCAGAATAATCAACCATCACCAATGCGGTTGATCTGGCAAACTTACCATGCATACTCTCAAGCATGGCCTCTTTTTGTTTACGCTTCAAAGCCAAATTTATCACCCCCTTCTACCCACAGGCAGTTTTTATACTGCCAAAGGCAGAGGCTGCACCTGTCTCGGTAGGTGGGACAACCAAAAATCCCATTAAACACTTAGGCGTACCTACTGTCTTTGACCTGTAAAAATTAATAATCAAAATAATATATTATTAGTTCAATCTGGTAGTTGCGGAATCTACCTTTATGCCTGGCCCCATTGTTGAAGAAAGCGATATGCCTTTAATATAAACGCCCTTTGCTGTCGATGGTTTTAGACGATTCAGGGTATCCAAAAAGGCCATAAAATTTTCTCTGATCTTTTCCTGCCCGAAAGACACCCTCCCCAATGGGACATGGACGACACCAGCCTTGTCGACCCTGAAATCAACCTTACCTGACTTGATCTCCTTCACGGCCCTTGCTACATCAAATGTGACAGTGCCTGTCTTTGCATTCGGCATCAATCCCCTTGGACCAAGTATCCTGGCCACCTTTCCGACCATGCCCATCACGTCCGGCGTCGCAATAACACGATCGAAATCAAGCCAGCCTTCCTGTATCTTTGCAATCAGCTCCTCACTGCCTACAAAATCGGCTCCTTCCTCTTCAGCCTCTTTGAGTTTTTCGCCCTTTGAGATGACCAAAACTCGAGGAGTACGACCTGTTCCATGTGGGAGCACCACGGAACCGCGAATGTTTTGATCAGCCTTTTTAGGGTCTACGCCTAAAATCACAGCAGCATCTACACTTTCGTCAAACTTGGCGTAATGTGTCTCAAGAACCAACCTTACGGCATCTTCCAGCGGATACCTCTTAACTCTGTCGACCTTGTCTCTGGATAAACGATATTTTTTGCCGTGCTGAGCCATTGAATTTCTCCTTTAATCAACTATATCTATCCCCATATTACGGGCCGTACCTGCAATGGTCCTGATTGCAGCATCAATGGTTGCTGCCGTAAGATCGGGCATCTTAAGCCTAGCTATCTCTTCAACCTGTTTTTTAGTGACAGTCCCCACTTTATCTCGGTTCGGAACACCGGAACCCTTCTCTATCTTTGCCGCCTTTTTGAGCAAGACAGACGCAGGCGGGGTCTTGAGTACAAAACTAAAAGACCTGTCCGAATAAACCGTTATAACCACGGGTATAATCATGCCTGCCTGATCCTGCGTCTTTGCATTAAAAGCCTTCACAAATTCCATAATATTGACGCCATGTTGTCCCAGGGCAGGACCAACAGGAGGCGATGGGTTGGCTTGACCTGCAGGTAGCTGCAATTTTATATATGCGGATATCTTTTTTGCCATTTCCTTCTCCTTTAAACGCCGCCCCTACATAACCTTTTGGACGTGCGCGAATTCCAATTCAACAGGGGTTGACCTGCCGAATATAGAGACCAAAACTCTGACCTTGCCCTTTTCAGGCTTGACCTCTTCAACAACACCATGAAAATTGGCAAAGGGACCCTCAATTACAGTCACACTATCACCTTTTTCAAAACTATATTTAGGCACCGGCTTCTGCGCCCGTTCCTCCATCTGATGTATAATCTTTTCAGCCTCTTCATCCGAAAGCGGCACAGGGTGATCATGCCCTCCTACAAATCCGGTAACCTTCGGGGTCTCTTGAACCAAATGCCATGTCTCATTGTTAAATTCCATTCTTACAAGGACATAGCCTGGATAAATCTTTCTAGATGATGTCTTACGATCCCCCTTGATAATCTCTATCACATTTTCTGTAGGGATGACAACGCTCGAGAAATATCCTTCAAGGCCATGCTGCTTTATCCTCTCTTCAAGGGCTTCTTTTACTTTAGTCTCAAAGCCGGAGTATGTATGTATTATATACCATCTTTGCGCCATAATTTTTAATTCAGCCGCAAACAAGGCCTGACATCTTTTTCTTTAGAATTAGCCATCCTTCCACGACTGCCTCAATCAACTAGCCCTTTATAAGAAATCTTACAAGTTTAGACAATATTAGATCGACTACGCCAAGATATGCCGCAAAAAAGATCGATATAGCCAAAACGGCCATAGCCATAGAAACGGTCTCCTTTTTATTTGACCAATTAACCTTGTCAAACTCGGTCTTCACATCTCTCAAGAAAGACCTGGCCTTTGGAATCCATCCCTTGATCTCGCCCATCCGATCACCTGCAAGGCCTGTCTTTATATCTAATGAATCAACATCTTCGGCTTTTATGTTTTTTACCTTATTAGCCACTATAAACCCCCTTGCCCATCGACGGAGCAAACAACCCACGGTGCCCTTGCCCCTGGCAGGCCAGGAGGGATTCGAACCCCCAACAGCCGGATTTGGAGTCCGGTGCTCTACCGTTAGAGCTACTGGCCTGTCGATACAACAAATCAGCAGCAAATCGACACCAATTATTTAGTTTCTTTATGGAGAGTATGTCTCTTATCAAAACGACAATATTTTTTAAGTTGTAATTTATCCGGGGTCGTCTTTTTATTTTTAGTGGTTGTATAGTTACGGCGCTTACATTCAGTACAGGCCAAGGTAATTATCTCTCGCACATCCAACCTCCTATTCTATAATCTTACTCACCACACCTGCGCCTACGGTACGGCCCCCTTCACGGA
>NZ_JBMFRG010000034.1:6933-22594 GCF_049968175.1 Dissulfurimicrobium sp. | reverse complement strand
GCACTGCCCTGAAAGCAACCTGAAACTCGCCTCAGGGGTGGCGCCTATTGCGGAGATGATCCAGGAAGGGGTAATTGTAGCCCTTGGAACGGACGGTGCGGCAAGCAACAACGATCTCGATCTCATGAGCGAGATGGATACAGCCGCAAAGCTGCAAAAGGGTATAATGAAGGACCCTACATTTGTTCCTGCATCACAGGCCCTTGCCATGGCGACCACGTGGGCCGCAAAGGCCCTCCATCGAGAAGACCTGGGGGTCTTGCGCAAGGGCGCACAGGCAGACCTCGTGGTGGTTGACCTCAATCAGGTACACTTGAGACCATGTTACAACCCTGTCTCACATATAGTATATGTGGCGAGGAGCGGTGATGTCCAGGATGTGATCGCCTCAGGCATGGTCTTGATGGAAGACCGGAGGCTTACCACAATAGACGAAGAAGACCTGCTTTCAAGGCTTAAAAGGATTGTCCAGGCAATATAAAATCTCCCGCCCAAAAACCTCTCTTTAAAATTAAAGTGGCATCCATTGCTGATACGTTCGCCCCCCAACCCTACCTGTATTGATAAAAGGTGCGCAGATCAAGACCCTGCCTTCTTGCGATTGCATACAAGCCTATATGCCAACTCAACCGCAGCAATAAGACTTGAAGGGTCGGCTATGCCAGTCCCCGCTATGTCATAAGCCGTGCCGTGATCGACCGATGTCCTGATTATAGGGAGGCCGAGGGTAACGTTTACACCGTCTTTAAAGTGTAGGAGTTTGAACGGGATCAGACCCTGATCGTGATATTGACAGACCACGGCGTCAAACCTGCCATCCATGACTGCATGATAAAAGATCGAATCAGGGGGATAAGGTCCTGTGACATCTATTCCTTCGGCCCTGGACAGGTCCACTGCAGGCGATATGACTTCTTCCTCTTCATGACCGAACTGGCCGGACTCACCGCCATGCGGATTCAGACCGGCGACCGCTATCCTCGGTCTTTGAATGCCGAAATCATGCATCAAGGCCTCATGTGTAATGGAGACGACCTCGCATATCTTTTCTTTTGTCAAGAGCCTCGATACCTGCTTAAGCGGACAATGTATGGTCACAAGGACTACCTTCAACCTGTCGCCTACAAGCATCATGGCATATCTCTCGGTATTCGTCTTCTCTGCAAGCATCTCTGTATGGCCAGGATATGAAATACCGGCAAGCCTCAAACCGTGCTTGCTTATAGGTGCGGTGACAATGCCGGAGATAATGCCGCTCAATGACAATTCAAGTGCCTTGACTATATATTTGTAAGAAAGCTCACCCGTAAGAGCGGTCGGCCTCCCGCATCTGACTTCATCAGGCTGGAGATTCGAAACCGGCAGGACGTTTATCGCACCGTCAAATATGGTCCAATCAGATAAAATACTACTTATCGGCACATCCTCCCCAAGGAACGCAGCTGTTGTTTGAAGTATGCCAGTATCCCCCAAGACGATAGGTACAAACCTGGCGTAACCAGAACGCCAGAGCGGCCTTTGGACAAAGGCCTTGACGATTATCTCCGGCCCGATGCCCGCAGGACAACCCATCGTGATGCCCAATTTGATCCTCCGATCAACTGGATCAGTCATCGCTGCCCCTTTTGATTACAACCTCATCCCTCCCATCTATCTCATTCAGATAGACGTTTACATGCTCATCGCCAGAGGTTTGTATGGAAAGCCCTGTATAGTCGGACTGAATCGGAAGCTCCCGTCTGCCCCTGTCAACCATAACAGCAAGCTGGATCTTGCGCGGACGACCGAGGTCGGTAAGGGCGTCAAGGGCGGCGCGGACGGTCCTTCCAGTGTAGAGCACATCATCAACCAAAACAATCACCTTGTCGTCTATGGGAAAAGATATATCGGTCTTCCTGACGATAGGATGGTGACTTAATCTGCTCCAGTCATCACGGTAGAGGGTTATATCCAGGACCCCGAAATCGGGCTTTGTCCCCTCGATGGCACCGATTCGTTCTATCAATCGCTCAGCAATAGGCACGCCACCGGTCCTGATACCGATAACAGCCATGCCCATCACACCTTTATTAGCCTCAACTATCTCATGGGCCATCCTGGTGATCGCCCTGTCCATCTCCTTGCCATCCATAATGATTTTGGCCTCAGAACCCATGACCTGACTCCTTATCGCGCCTAGATACCTTAGAATATAAATGCGTAAAATGATCTGGCGGTCTGTATTGTATAACACATGACTTTTTGTTAAATAGATTCCTTACCCTTTGTCAATGAAAATAGAGGAAAATATGGCAGGCGAAAACCGCATCAAACTCATAAGGAATATAGGAATTATCGCACATATAGATGCAGGCAAGACCACACTTACAGAACGTATCCTTTTTTACACAGGCAAGACCCACAAGATAGGTGAGGTCCATGATGGGCAGGCCACTATGGATTGGATGCCAGAAGAGCAAGAGCGAGGTATCACCATAACATCCGCGGTTACTACATGTTATTGGCAAGATAAAGAGATACACATTATAGACACGCCTGGGCATGTAGACTTCACCATCGAGGTGGAGAGGTCACTGAGGGTCCTGGACGGTGCCATAGGTGTTTTTTGTGCAGTAGGCGGCGTAGAGCCCCAGTCCGAAACCGTATGGCATCAGGCTGACAAATACAATGTCCCTAAAATAGCCTTCATAAACAAGATGGACAGGCTAGGAGCCGATTTCTGGGGTGTGGTGGAGCAATTAAAAAACCGGCTCGGCGCACATCCCTTGATACTGACTATGCCAATGGGCTCGGAAGATTCATTCAATGGGGTATTCGATCTCATAAAAAGAAAATTGATCGTTTGGAACGAAGAGACCCAAGGGATGGAATTCGAAGAACGCCCTGTGCCGGATGAATACATGGACAGCGTTGCAAAAACCAGGCTTGGGCTAATAGAGGCGCTGGCCGAGGTTGATGACGGGATAATGGAAAAATACCTTTCTGAAGAGGAAATAAGCGATAAAGATATCCATGAAGCGATAAGAAAGGCGTGTATCTCCCTTAAAGGTGTGCCAGTCTTCTGTGGTTCAGCGCTCAAAAATAAAGGGGTCCAGCCGCTCCTGAATGGCATAGCGCGCTACCTGCCTAGCCCTGTCGACATCCCGGCCGTAAAGGGGATAAACCCTGTCACGGGCGAAAAGACTGAGCGTCCCGGCCGCGAAAATGCCCCCCTTTGTGCCCTGGCCTTCAAGATACAGATGGACCAAGGAAGAAAAATGACCTATTTAAGGGTATATTCGGGGGTACTCAGGGCAGGAGACGAGGTCCTGAACCCGGGCAAAAAGCTTAAAGAGCGGGCTGCGCGCATACTCCAGATGCATGCAAACAAACGAGAAAGGATAGAAGAGGCGCGGGCCGGGAATATCGTAGCCGTAATGGGGCTTAAAGACACAACGACTGGCGATACCCTATGTGATCCAACGCACCCCATCCTCCTGGAACCGATAGAGGCCTACAAACCAGTAATCTCGATCGCCATCGAACCAAAGACTACTGGCGATCAGGAAAAGGTAGAGCTTGCCTTGAAAAAACTTGCCGAGGAAGATCCGACCTTTAAGGTGCACACAGATGAAGATACAGGACAACTGATTGTGTCGGGCATGGGGGAGCTGCATCTTGAAATACTCGTCCACAGGCTGTCGAGGGAATTCAACGCCCCTGTCACGGCAGGGAAACCACAAGTAGTCTATAAAGAAACTGTAGGAAATGAGGCAGTATGGGAGGAGCGCTTTGAAAAGGAGATAGCCGGTCACCTCCAGGCGGCTACAGTGGTCATCGGAATAGGTCCAAGACCAAGGGATGCCGGAAACCTCGTTGTAAGCGAGTTGCCGCCCGAGGAACTGCCGGTAGGCTATGAAGACATGGTCCTTGAGGTGCTAAGGCAAGGGCTTGAAAGTGGGGTCGTCCGCGGTTTCCCTATGATCGACACAAAGGTGGTTTTAAAAGACGTTGTCTTTGAAGAAGGCGTTTCCACCGACATTGCCTTGAGGGCTGCAACCTCTATAGGTTTCAAACACGCGTGTGAAAATGCGTCTCCTATACTCGTCGAACCCATAATGAGACTTGAGATACTCGTACCTGACAGTTATCTCGGCGAGGTTATAGGGGATATAAACTCCAGGGGCGGGAACGTAGAATTCATAGAACCGAAAGGTCCAATACAGGTCATAAGGGCCGTGGCGCCCCTTGCCAAGATGTTCGGATATTCCACGGCCCTTCGTTCAGCTACGCAGGGCAGAGGTACGTTCACTATGGTATTTTCCCACTATGCACCCGTCCATTAACCAACCCGAGCTCGACGACATACAAACAGGATGAGGACCTTGGTTGATTTCTTGTAATTTGACAAAAGATACGAAATGATACACACATTAACTAGTGAATTCTTCACATTTTTGACCCACCAAGGAGGATCCAAAAAATGGCACCCAAAAAGACACGGATCATCAAGGGCGAATGGCAGAGTTTCATAAGGGATTTCAACAGACAGAATCAGTTCCGCTTGGCTACATTTGTATTGGGAGAAAATACGATAATAGGGGGACAGGGAGCAGTTTTTGTCGGTCTTTCCTATGAGCCTAAGGCCAACAAGATAGAAGTCTATTTTGGTGGACAGGATGCAGCGCATCCTCTAAACCTTGCACATACAATAAATGGCCCGCGGGCTGTCTATCTTGTCAATGATTATGAAGCCGACAATCCGGTCATAGGCCTCAACATCCAGGGCGCGCCTGGATCACGGACAGCATATCTTGCATTTGCAGAAAACAGTCCCGGGGAAGGTAGGCGACACTGGACATCATGCATCGCCTACCATATATACGAAAACCGCGGAATGGCCTGTGGTCTCGACCAACAAGACTGGTACGAGGCTGAATCCGTCATTGAAGACGTGTCACGCCGCTTTCTGAAAGGATAAGACGCATGTTTAAAGACAGTTTTAAGGCATCAGGCGCCGACATAGACAAGGCCATCGCCCCCGGCGATACTGTTGCATGGGCACGAAGTCGCCTCGAGGCCTTTGATACCCAGATACTCAAGACGGCCGAACGCATAGACAAAGGGCGGCTAGGCATACCTGTATATATCAGCCGATACACCCCTCAAGCAAGCCGCATCACTGGCACTCAAAAACAGATGGGCAAGGGTGCGACGCCGGAACAGGCTGAGGCAAGCGCTGTGATGGAACTCGTAGAAAGATTTAGCATCTTTAGTTTTGTAAAAGACGGTACGAGATCCAATCAAGGGAAATTTACAGATATCTTTGCAGATATCGCCATTGATTGGGATGAGTTCGAATTGCTGCCCATAGATGAGATGCTCATGGCCGCTGGCCTCAAAAATGAATCAAGGTGCCCAGAGGCCTTGGCGTGGCTTGTATCCACAGCGATGTCTTTCAAATGGACAAAGGCCTTGCGCCCCCATGATGGAAAGGGATTTCTGCTGCCGTGGTCATGGTTCTGGCCCATCAACGAATATAACGGTTCAGCCGCTGGAAATTCACTGGAAGAGGCGGCTGTGCAGGCAATATGCGAGGTAGTGGAGCGCCACGTGTGCTCAATAATAAGCAGGGACAAGCTCACCCTACGATCGATCCAGGGAGCCTTCAAAATCCAGTTGCAAGGGAATTGGTAAGGAAATTCAGAGAGACGGGCATTCATCTGATCCTTAAAGACTTTTCTCTAGGTCTCGGCATCCCGACCGTAGGAGCCATTGCATGGGATCCGTCCACATTTCCGAGAAGAAGCGAGATTGTTTATACAGCAGGGACATCGACCAGCCCGGAACGGGCGGCCATAAGAGCGATAACTGAAATAGCCCAGTTGGCCGGCGATTTTGATACAGAGGGAAGATATGTTGAAAGCGGCCTCCCGAAATTCTCAGTCCTTGAAGAGGCGGATTACATCTTAAGGGCGCAATCGATCACGCCAATAAACGCCCTTCCTGACTGCAGCTCGAAAAATTTCAAGACTGAGATAGAAAACGCTGCACTTGCCCTTAGAAAGGCAGGGATGAACACATACCTCATAGATGTAACGCACCCCGATCTAGGCATACCGGCAGTATATGCGATAATCCCCGGCAACCATTTTAGAGACAGGACTATTAAGATAGATCCTGTCTTTCATTGCGCTCGCCTCGCCACTTTACAAGAAGACCATGCCGAAGGGCTATCCGTGCTGCACAAAATTGATCACATCTCCTCGAAAGGGCGCTATGAAGTAGCATTTTATATAGGGCATCTTCTGGAACGGAGTGGCAGATACGATGATGCACTACACTGGTATGACGAGGCCATTAGCCGCGGCCCTGACCCTGATGAACTCGCCAGCATCCATTGCCACAAAGGTTTCTGTCTCAAAGAAAAAGGGGAGTTTGAGATGGCAGCGGTCGAGCTCGAACGCTCAAAAGGACTGAACCCTGAACTCAAAGAGACCTACAATCTCCTTGGTTATTGTTTTTATCGTATGGGTGATTATATAAAGGCCATCGAGGCCTTTGAACAAGCCATCGCCATTGACCCTGGCTCGGCTATAGATTATGCAAATATAGGCAGGAATCTCCACCTTCTCGGCATGAAAAAAATGGCTGCTTTGTGGTATGAGGCAGCCTTGGAGCTTGACCCAGATATCGTATGGGCAAGAGAACAACTCTCAACAATCTAAACCTGCAGTCCTCCGTCTATTAAATGTAAGACAATTTTTTGAATTATTATTCAATTTTTTACATTAATTTTTATAGTTGCATTTCACAACTATCTGTAATTAAGAAATAAAATTTGATATAAATTAATGCAAAAAAGCACAAGTCTGGCTTGACAAACATTTTTTACTATAGTATGAAGCAAATTGAAAAAACTTAAGACGTATTAAATGTATCAATAATCTCATAAGGAGGACCGCATGGCAACAATAGAGTACAAAGGAAAGACGTTTGAAGTCGATGAAGACGGCTTTCTAGCTAAGGGCATGGAGGAATGGTGCAACGAATGGGTTGATTACGTCAAAGAACAAGAGGGTATATCAGAACTTACAGACGAACACTGGAAGATGATAAATACCCTTCAAGATTACTACAAGAAAAACGGGATTGCTCCGATGGTGAGGATTCTTTCAAAGACGACCGGATTTCCCCTTAAGAAGATATATGAGCTCTTCCCGTCAGGACCTGGCAAGGGAGCTTGTAAAATGGCAGGACTGCCTAAACCGACCGGGTGCGTATAAGTTTATTTTTAAGCCCTTGTTTTTATTTCCTCCTCAAAAGCCCTTGCCTAAAGGCAAGGGCTTTTCTATCATATTTTTTATCTTATCTCAATACAAAATTAACTATGCACCCAGGATACGCACCAACCAATAGACCACGACCAGGCCTGGCATGTCGCCCAGCGATCTCATCTATCACGATCTTATCGTTGGCCCTAGCCATAATCCAAGGCCTTTGTCAATCCTCTTTTGCTGCGGCATATCAGGGGCCCCTGGCTATATATTCTGAAGTCGCCAAAGACTTTGCCCCCATCGACGCCATGGTTATGAATGTCACAGGCGACCTCGCCACAATAGATAGAGGCAGGGCGCAAGGTATAACCACCGGCGATATCTTTATAGTTTATAACAAAGGAATTGCAATAAAAGATCATGAAAACAATGGAAAAATCATTGGCTACCTGAAACAACCAGCCGCCTTGTTGGAAGTAGTGCATCTAGAGGAGCAAAAGGCAGATTGTCATATAATATCTGGAAAAACACTGATCAGCCCGGGGCTACCCGCTACGCGATACAGCGATATCACCGCAGCCTGCGTAATTGGAAACAGCTCAAAATCGACGCAGAATAGTTGCGAGACACTAATCCAAACCCTTCCTAACCTGATATGGCTCCCTTCGTCCAGTGTCCCATCAGAGATATTGGACGCCAAATCTATGGAAACACTAGGCATAAAGATACTTTTTTCTTTTGAGGCAGATGATCTAAAGGTTTATGGGCCTGGATTCAAACTTCTGCACCAATATCCTCTCGGAAAAGGCAGGTGGGAAACATCCGAACAAAAGACAGCCGAAAAAACCAATGCGGTTGTACAGAATGTCACCTCTTCAAACCCTCAGATACATATAGACCTTGCAAACGCCGTAACTGTAGGCCGTCTTCCTGAAGGCGCATTACAAACGGATATACTTGACCTAAACGGGGATGGAAAGCTGGAGATGATCTACCTTGTACCGTCTGGGCTTTACATCTGCCCCTTTAGGCAACAAGGTCCGACGGCGTCGTATAGATTCTACGGCCCAGGGCGTCTAGTAAGCTTTTCCGCCATGCCTGGCGAAGGGTGGCTCACCCTCAATATAATTATGGATAATGCAGGGATGAAATCTGTCCTGCTTTCCTACAAAGAGGGGAGGCTTATCGAGGTCCAAGACGGGATAAATCTGTGGATGGCGTTCTTGAACATGGGAGGCAATTCAAAAACGCCGTCAATGGTCGGACAAAGTTTTGATCAGGATACATTGTTCGGACAGAGGTTCTATTTACTTAAACCCGATCAAAGAGGCATACTATACGCCGACACATTGAAATTCCCGGCTCAATTTTCAATATTGGGCGCATATTGGGCCGATCTTAGCAGAGATGGCGAACAAAGACTCATAGCAGCTGACATCTTTGGCAGACTTTCGATCTACAACAGCCTGGGTCAATCTATCTGGTCCACAGCCGAACCCGTAATGCAACCGATCGCCAGACAAGGCATCTTGAAGGCCTGTTTGGTCTCAAACCCAAACGATCCAAGACTATCGTGCCTGCTGTTCGCTGGACGCGACTCCACTGACAATGGTGAAGCAATGGAAGACAGGATAATGATGCTATCATGGCAAGACGGCAGATATGTCCTGCAAGCAATAAGTCAACCCCTTGGAGGCCGCATATCTGGCATTTCAAACGTAAACGGGCAGCTTCTGATCTGTATCGTCAGAAACAATCCCAAAAAACCAGGAAACCACGAAAGTATCCTTTACGCAGTAAAGGTAAAGTAAAGGGAAGTAAGAGGGCGTCCAACCACCTCTATTAAAAATGATACGCGCTTTATTTCAAGGCCCTTGGTCTACAAAGGCCATTTCAAGCGCTGCTATGCGCTCATGATATTCTTTAGTTGAGATCTTGGCGCCTTTCAGCCCGCCTCTAAGATTTATTTCAGATAAAAAAACGCCCGCCGGAGATATCATAAGATCAATATGCGCATAAGGGAATTTTCCTCTGTCCATCACCCTTCTACACAGCGACAACTCCTCGTCAGTAAGCCTGTATTCGCCACTGACCCCCCCAAAATACAGGTTGTTCCGCAGCGTGTAAGGATTCCGCCGCCAATATGCCTCAACATAATCTCCTATAATCACTACACGGACATCTGTAACAGACTCAACAAAAGGCTGAACAACAAATGGATATCCCAAAGAACCAAAACACGCCTGGTTATATACATCCTCGATGGAAGACCATATATGTATACCAAGGCCGCAATTCAGACGATTCTGCTTAGTAACTACGCTTTTTACACCTTGTTTTCCATAAAAAGTAATACCTTGGACCAAATCATGGCGATCTCTGGCCACAAAGGTATGTGGAACCATCCATTCCTTGAATATCATAGCCTGAAGACACTTTGACCTGCTTAATTGCTGGGCAAGGGCCGAAGGAAACAAGATGACGCCGCGCTCAACCAGATCAAGAAACAAGACCTCTTCTGTTGGTTTTATATTCAGGAGACCTATGACCTTGTCACCGTAACCGAGCACGGCCATATGTTCCCTGAAAGAGCGGTTGTCTGTAATCACAAGCGGGGAACGTGCGGCGACATTCAAAAGAGCATCTCCATGAACCTGCTATGGAATTGGCTCATATCCGTCTGGCACTCCCCACAATACAACTTCACCTCACCCAGAATCCTTGATTCATCGCTCTGTGGGGTAAAACTGCCGTCAGGATTTTGTGTATAGCGGGTGGTAAGCATTACATCTTCGGCTATTTCATAAAAATGCCTGTCATTCCCGCATGTCGGACAGACGATGCGCCGGTTGTAATAAGAAAATGCATCGAGACATATATAGCCGACCGCCTTGCCTGATTTAATCTTGCCCTTACTTTTTTCTATCGTCGTCATGTATTAAACTCTCATTGTGATTTAAATATTATTGTGGTCATCGACCGAAATAACCAGTTATTGAAGCCTGGCCTATTATATGTGTCTTTATCGCCTTCATAAATGCATCAAGCGTTGTGTCGTCCGGTAGATCGAGGCGATCCAAATCAAGTGCATATACAGTAAAAACATATGGATGAGCGCCTGTACCGGCAGGGGGTTGTGGGCCGCCGTAACCAAGATCGCCGAATGAATTCCTTAGCTCCCTTGCACCTGGCGGCATGGCCTTACGCGATGCCCCCTCCGTGAGCCCGCTGCAATCCTTCGGTATATTGATCACAAGCCAATGTACCCATCTCCTTGCGACAGGATGTATATCCACAACAGATAGCGCTATGGATCTCGTCCCGCGCGGAAGGTCTGCCCAGGATATAGGCGGCGAGACGTTCTTTCCGCCAACGCGCGGCCTCGTATAGACCACCGGGATGCTTGAACCGTCGGGAAACGCCTCAGAATGTACGTACATCTTCACCTCCTCGGCCTTCGGGATAGCGACATTAATCAACAAAATCAACCAAGTAAAGACAAAGATATTCTTTTTTATCTGGATATTTTTCATAATTATAATAATATAACTTTTAAAATAAAAATCCAGTAGATAGCCTATTGAAACTTGCAGATTATTAAAGTATTTCTATTGATCAAAATTAATCCCAAATTGAGCAGGTAATCATAAAAAAACGACCGGAGATTTTGCTCGATACCGACAACGACTGTCGAGCAAAAAGGCATTCTTAGAGACATCTTAAGAAGATACTAAATAAGGATAAACAGTGTTTTACCGCCCATCTTATATAAACGAGGAAGAAAAAAACGCCATTTTAAAAAGGCTTTGGGAGAAAGACCCATCCCTATGGTCAAAAGATGAAACCGCCCAGATCCTGATCAAGAAACGTCTTGGCTGGCTGGATGTCTTGCCTGACATGAAGCAGGCGAGGACGGAGATCATCGATTTTGTCAAGATGCTCCATGATATGGATATAAAAAGGGTAGTAGTCCTTGGAATGGGTGGCTCGAGCCTCGTCTCAATAGTATTGAGGGATGTCTTCGGCCCGGCAGAAGGCTATCCGATATTAGATGTCCTTGACACCACCGATCCAGATGAAATAAGAAAGATTGCTGATAAAAATAAACCAGGCAAGGTATTCTTTTTAGTTGCAAGTAAATCAGGCACTACCTTGGAACCGAATGCCCTTTTCAACTATTTCTGGTCCATGCTGGAAGCTGATCTTCCAAACACCGGGAGATACTTTGCGGCCATTACAGACCCAGGGACGCCTCTTGAAAGTCTTGCTGCAGAAAAGGGATTTCTAAAGATATTTTTAAACAGATCCGATATAGGGGGGAGATATTCGGCCCTTTCTTATTTCGGTCTTGTGCCGGCTGCCATCTTAGGTCTTGATCTTGACAAGATATTCAACCAGGCAGAAAAGATGATAAACGACTGCGGCCGGTCCGTTCCATGGATCAAAAATCCCGCTTGTATGCTCGGCGAATTTCTAGCCGAATACGCCTTACAAAACAGGGATAAGCTCACTATCTTCGCCGACCCAAAGATCAGACCTATGGCACTCTGGCTGGAGCAACTGATCGCTGAGAGCACAGGCAAAGAGACAAGGGGCATAGTACCGATAATCGGAGAGACGACCGGAATACCTGGATTTTACGGCGGAGAGCGCTCCTTCATCTACATAAGACTGAAGGAAACGCCCGATAAAGAACGACTGGATGAGTTCTTTTCAGAAATCAAAAAGGCCCAATTCCCCGTATATGAACTTTCACTGAATAATGTCTATGAAGTTTGGGGGCACTTTTTTCTTTGGGAAATGGCCGTTGCAATCGCATCCCATTTTCTGGACGTCAATGCATTCGACGAACCCGACGTCAAATCGACAAAGGAAAAGGCACGGGCTGTGCTTGACCGCTATAAGGCCGAAGGCAAGATGCCCGTAAGTTTCTGGATCGACCAGCAGAGTCAGTTTAACTTCAGACTTTCCAATATGCTGGCAAGCTCCATGAAAGGCCTGTCAAGGGCACTGCGTGATATATTCCAAGTTCTGCCTTCGTGGGGCTATCTGGCATTTCTGCCCTATCTTCCCTATGACAAAGATGTTGAAGAAATTATAGGTGAGATGAGGCACATCGCAAGACAAGAACGCAGTTGCGCTACAACCTTGGGTTTTGGTCCCAGATATCTACACTCTACCGGACAGATACACAAGGGAGGGCCTATGAGCGCTGCATTTTTGATCTTCACAAGGAAAAGAGCTGGAGATTATCCTGTAATCCCTGGACTCGACGTATCCTTCTGGCATGTCGAGTTGGCCCAAGCCGTGGGGGATTTTGAGGCCTTGTCTGAGGCCAGGCGCAGGGCAATACATATACACCTGCCAAGCGATTATATACTTGGCCTTAAAAGCTTCAGCAAACTCTTCTCAAGGGCAGCCCGTCTATAGGACAGCAGGACCTCATGCAGGGTGAGCGCAGGGTTTTATTCATATTTCTGCTCATTATCGCCCTTATACTATTCGGCACATTCGGATATATGATTGTCGAGGGATGGAGCGCCCTTGACGCCCTTTATATGACCATAATCTCCATTTCTACAGTAGGTTATGGTGAAGTAAGGCCGCTTTCATCAGCTGGCCGCATCTTTACAATGACCTTGATAACCATGGGCGTAGGGTTATTTTTTTATGCAGTAACCGCCCTTGCGGAAACTATGCTCGAAGGACATCTAAAAGGATTGTGGGAGAAAAGAAAGATGGAAAAGACCATCTCGCGCTTGTCTCAGCATTTTATAGTCTGTGGCTACGGGAGGATCGGAAGGTCCATTTCAGACATGATCTCAAAAGAAGGTCATACGGTAGTAGTTATTGAAAATGACCCCGAGGCCTTGAGAAATACACAAAAGGCCGGGTTTTTGTATATTGAAGGCGACGCCACCCAAGATGAGTACCTCATAAAGGCGGGCATAGAAAAGGCAAGGGGTATCATATGCGTCCTCAAATCCGACGCCGACAACGTCTATATTACACTTACTTCAAGACTTTTAAACCCTGGCCTCTTGATCGTTGCAAGGGCCAGCGACTCAAGGGCTGAGAAGAGAATGGCCCAGGCCGGGGCCAATAAGGTTATATCGCCCTATGAGATAGGTGCAAGACGCATGGCGCTTTCTGTCTTGAAACCCACGGTGATAGAGTTTCTGGACCTGGCGGTCCACTCATCGGACCTTGGCATATCCATCGAGCAGATAGTGGTAAACGCCGGATCTGCGGTCGATGGCGTTACCATTAGAGACATAGGCCTTAGACAAAAAACTGGTGTAACCGTACTCGCCGTACAAAAACTGGCCGACAGCATGATACTTGGACCTGACCCGGATTATATCTTAAAGGCAGGCGATATTGTAATAGCCCTTGGGAGTGAAAAGGGGCTGAATGAGCTAAGGACACTGGTCAGCTGACCCAATGTTACATATCAGCCTTACAAATCTTATATTATATGCTAGCGACTAGGCTGTTGGGTATTTTAAAAAACAAAAAGGAGGATCTATGTATCTTGCAGATACCGACAGATGGTATCTTGAACGTATCCTATGGCTCATAGCAGGAAGCGTGGTATTGACAGGCACGATCCTGGGGATCGTTGTCCACCCTTATTGGTTCGCCCTGCCTATACTAGTGGGCATAAATCTGCTTATTTTTGCATTCTCAGGCTTTTGCCCAATGGCGGTATTGCTCCATAAAATGGGCGTAAAATCCATCACTGAAACACGAGGTGTGAGGAACTAGCCCAATCTCCCGCATCTTATAACCTCATTTTCAGTGACAATAAGGTCCATCTTTTGATCGTGAGGCGCAAGAGGCATCTCCTTCACCAGCTGCAATTGAAATGCAAGACCTATACGTAGGGCGCAAAGGGCCTCTTGCGCTAAAAAACGATCATAATACCCGCCTCCATATCCATACCTACCACAACGCCTGTCAAATACACTGCCCGGAACGATAATGATATCCAGGAGTCCGGGCCGAACGGCCTCGGCCCTTGAAGGATCAGGCGCCAGTATTCCATAGCTGCCCGGCCCGAGATCACGTTCCCAATTCCTTATCAGAAATGGTATTATTCTCTTATTTTTAATATCGGTAAACGGCACAGCCACAGCAAGCCCTTTGGCCAATCTTTCCTTTATGAGGCCGTGGGTTGCCACCTCGCTTCTGAATGAAACGTAAATAAAGGGCAGCGCTGCGTCTCTATAATCTGGAATCGAGTCAAGAACCTCTGCAATCCGTCCGCTTTTTCTGAATATGACATCCGGTGAAAGGCCATCTCTTTTGGAAAGGATGGACTTTTTGAGACTAAGGTGTGCGAGATCAGACATCGGGCTCTCTCTTTTTCTTATAATTCAACTACTTTGAAGGCGTTGGATAAAATATGCGCAGACATGACGATTCGCCCACCCCTTTTGCACACCAAACAGGCCGGCACTCTTTATCTCTCAGGATGTACACTCGTCCTTTTGGGGTAAATTTTATCGATCTTGAAAGTAGATACACCGCTCCGTCTTCGCCAAAAAACTTCGATCCCCTTATCTCCACTGCATCGCCGTCTCTCGGCGAAAACCCTGTCTGCTTTATAAACCACATAGGGGCTATCAATACCCTAAATAGGCAATTCTTGGATTTGACAAGCATACACTCAAGCCCCATGACCTGTACAAAAGATGCGTTGACCACCTTGCCCTTGATCGTAATCTCGGTATTTTCATCATAACCTATCTCTTGGAACCCATGCGCGATCAGGCGTGTCGAAATAAACAAGAAAAACACGACGCAAAATATACAAAAACACATCGCGCCGTGGGCTGGCAGATGATCAACCTCGCCCTGTTTTTTCATTCTCCAGCCTCCAACCTTAGATCAAATACACAGAATAAGCACACAATAATTATATATATGCAGGGGTCGTGCCGGATAAGGCGCCCAAGGACCATTTCATCTTTCCTTTAAATACAGATAAATACAGATCCTGCCATATCAAGTCAATAGCGCGATTATTGGTCATCTATTCGCCAGCATCATCGAGAATGTACAAAAAGAAAGGCCTCCTGACCAAGATCAGGAAGCCTTTCCGGAGAGGAGGGTTGGGAGGGTTAGGGAATTCATCTCTCTCTTGTCTTTATTTATATTGCATGCAATCTATATACCATTTTAAGGACTATCACTTATTAGACTAGGCCAACACAACAAACAGATATCTATTATCCTGAAATGCCTGAAGATATATAACTTCACGTCTTTCAAATTGGCCATGGCGGCCCTATTTTATAAATGCAATTTTTGCATATAAATCTCTGCATTTTTTGCACTTCAACCAAAAAAGAAAGGCCTCCTGACCAAGATCAGGAAGCCTTTCCGGAGAGGAGGGTTGG